>JBCBEA010000452.1:0-3995 GCA_038529195.1 Cyanobacteria bacterium J06600_6 | reverse complement strand
AAAAGAAGCTAGATTTGCTAGGGTTGGCAAGCCTAACTTCCATGTTCTGATGGTCAAATAATTAGTTGTCGGGCTTTGATAAATAAATCAACCTCTACTAATCCCTCAGATTCCCTGCGATCAAATGAATTACTTCTCGACAATAAAAGCTTCAGTCATCTGATATGCTTGGTCGTCAGTAAACTGTTCGGGGGGATGTTTCATAAAGTAAGCAGAAGGAGCGGTTAATACACCACCAATTCCACGATCCAAGCCTAATTTACAACAGCGAATCGCATCAATTACGACTCCAGCAGAGTTGGGAGAGTCTTCGACAGAAAGTCGCATTTCTAGATTCATGGGCACATCACCGAATAATTTACCCTCGATGCGGATAAAGGCCACTTTATTGTCTTTTTGCCAGGGAACATAATCACTAGGACCAACGTGGATATCTTCATAATCCAGACGTTTGGCAATTACACCCTGTACCGCTTCGGTTTTTGACTCTTTCTTAGAATCTAAGCGAGTGCGATCGAGCATATTACGGAAGTCGGTGTTTCCACCAGTATTGAGCTGGTATGTACGTTCGACCTTAACTCCTCGTTTTTTACACAAATCTACCAGAGTACGGTGGCTGATTGTTGCTCCAAACTGAGATTTAATATCGTCGCCAATGATCGGAATACCATGACGCTCGAACTTCTCTGCCCAGAGTGGCTGGCTGGCAATAAAGACAGGAATGCAGTTAACAAAAGCTACTCCTGCATCTAAAGCACACTCGGCGTAAAATTCCACCGCTTCTTGTGAACCTACGGGCAAGTAGTTAACGAGAACTTCTGCACCAGATTTCTTCAGACTGTTAACAATATCAGCTTTCGACTGCTCTTGGCGATCGCTAACTACAAAAGTATATTTCTCATCAGCACCGTTCATATGAGCTGCTACGCCATCTAAGACGGCTCCCATTTCTACCATTACGCCAGTTTTTGGCACGTTTTCACAGAAAACAGTAGTACAGTTGGGAGCAGCAAAAATCGCCTCGGAGACATCTTTTCCGACTTTGCGCTGGTCAATATCAAAGGCAGCAACTACTTCTAGGTCATAGGGCTTATAACCCCCAAGATCCCAGTGCATTAAGCCAATAGCGTCTTCTGCCTGTTTATCACGGTAATATTCGATTCCTTGGATAAGAGAACTAGAACAGTTTCCTACACCGACAATTGCAACTTTTATGCTCCCCACGGTTTAACCTTCCTCCATTATTCGACTACATTATAGGGAAATCTTACAGTCATTGTTTAAAAATTGGTAAACGAATGGTAAATAATTCCACCATAGTCGATGTTTTACTCGATAAATCGGCAAGTATATCCGATCAAACGGCATATACTTTTTTAGCCGATGGAGAGAAAGAATCTGGTAGCTGTACCTATCAAGAGCTAGATCTTCAGGCGCGGGCGATCGCCGTTGCCATACTGGCTAAAGTAAGACCAGGAGATCGGGCTCTATTGGTTTATCCCTATACTGCTGGCTTAGAGTTTATTGCTGCTTTCATGGGTTGTCTCTATGCTGGAGTTGTCGCCGTTACCGACTATCCCCGCCAACACATTAAATCTTTGTCTCAGTACCAAGATCGGATTGTCGATTGTCAAGCAGGAATTGCTCTCACTACCTCAGAATTTGCCGACCGCGTTAAGGGACAGCTCATAACTCATCCGAATATGGCGCTGAAATTAAAGGCTTTACCCTGGGTTGCCACCGATGCGGTCGATCTAGAATTAGCTAAACAGTGGCAAGCACCAAAAATTGACGGTAGCACTCTAGCCTTTCTCCAGTACACTTCTGGCTCTACAGGACAACCCAAGGGTGTGATGGTTACACACGGTAATGTAATCCATAACTCTGAAGTGATCTATAAGTCCTTTGGTCATCATTCCCAGACAAAAATTTTGATGTGGTTGCCAATGTTTCATGACATGGGTCTAATTGGGGGAGTAATGCAGCCTCTATTTGCGGGTTTGCCTGCGGTGCTGATGTCGCCGATCGCTTTAGCCCAAAAACCCTTTCTCTGGTTACAGGCAATGTCTAAATACAAAATAACTACTAGTGGGGGTCCCAACTTCGCCTACGATCTACTCTGTCAAAAAATTACCGATGAACAGAGAGCTACTCTAGACCTAAGCCACTGGCAGGTAGCCTTTACAGGAGCCGAACCTGTACGAGCAGAAACCCTAACCACCTTTAGTGAGCTATATAAACCCTGTGGCTTTAAAAAAGAAGCCTTCTACCCCTGTTATGGGATGGCTGAAGCGACATTATTCATTACGGGGATTGATTCAAATAAAGAGCCTACCATTACCCATCTCGATAAAAAAGCTCTAACAGAAGATAAGGCGATCGCCGTTACCGCCGAACATCCCGATGCAAAAGCCGTAGTTAGCTGTGGTCAGACTTGGCTGGGAGATGAAATTGTTATTGTCAATCCTGAAACTAGAGTTAAATGTAATCAGGAACAGGTAGGGGAAATTTGGGCAGCAGGGGCAGGAATCGGCATCGGCTACTATCAACGGGAAGAATTAACCGAGACTACTTTCAAAGCGACTCTGGCTGACGATGAGAGTAAGACCTATCTGCGTACAGGGGATCTGGGTTTTATCAAAGATGGCGAACTATACATCACAGGGCGCATCAAAGACATGATGATCCTCTGGGGACGTAACCACTATCCGCAACACATTGAAGAAACTGTTGAAACTTGCCATCCCGCTCTGCGTCCCAATCACGGTGCAGCCTTTAGCGTCGATGTTAATGGCGAAGAACAGCTAGTCGTTGCTCACGAAATCAATCGTACCGATCTGCGTAAGCTGAATGCCGAAGAAGTAATCGGCGCAATCCGTCTCAGCGTTGGGGAACAAAACATGGCAAACGTCTTTGCCGTAGCACTGCTAAAAACTGGCAGCATTCCCAAAACTTCTAGCGGGAAGATTCAAAGACGCGCCTGTCAAAGCATGTTCCTCGACGGCAGCTTAAACACCGTGGCGCAGTGGCAACAGTCCGAAATACCCGAAACCGATATTACCGACTTGGCAGGACAATTTTTTAGCGAATAATGATTGGTAGGCAGAAGGCAGAAGGCAGAGGGCTTAAACCTTTACCGAAATTGGAGATTTGAAGATAGAGCCAAACTTTTATTCTCTTCTCTGCGCCTCTGCGTCTTGACGCGAATGCAATCTAGTCTTTGCGTCTTGGCGCGAAACTAATTATCATTAGCCAAATACAATACTGTTCCTGAGACTAAATCATATGACGGGCTGGACACAATACTTTATCCCAGATACTTTAAATCTACTTTGGCTTGCCCTCAGTCTATTTATTGCGGGAGTTATCGAAGCCTTCTTGTGGAAAACCAGCCCTTTCCAAGCTTTAAATATTCCCATCCAAACTGCCTGGTTTGGAGCAAATAAAAAATGGCGTGGCTTAATTAGTTTGCCGATCGCCATGCTAATTAGCGTCTATTTATTAAAGGCGATCGAGCTTCTAATTCCTGCCCTAGCCCAACAGTCAATTGCCTTTTCCAACTTCAATCTGATCGAATTCGGTTTACTAGTCGGCTTTATTTTCAACCTTGCCGAATTACCCAATTCTTTTGTGAAACGTCGCCTCAATATCCCTCCAGGGGATGAAAACAATAAGCTTTTCTACTTCGTCGACCACATGGACTCTACCTACGGAGTTCTAATTCTCTGGTATTTCTATTTTCACTTTCCCCTCCACTTCATAGTTACAGGGTTAATAGTTACTCCCTTGCTATTTATGGGTGCAACTGAATTAAGGAAAAAACTAGGTTTGAAATAGATTTTTGAGTCATATAGATTTCAATACTTTCAGTTAATTGTGTCAGACAGTTAGGAAAGAAACTCTAGATCATTTTTATTTGATTGGTGACATAGGCGATTTGATTTGCGGGCTGATTAAATTCCTCTAAACTTATCCCGCTTTGATGAACTTCGATT
>JBCBEA010000451.1:0-4001 GCA_038529195.1 Cyanobacteria bacterium J06600_6 | reverse complement strand
ATCGCTTTACTCATCAAATCGATAAGAGGAAACGTGACAACATGAATCGAATTCAACTAAAAAAAGAATTGCATTTACTCATATACGATCAAGAGTACAGCATTGAAGAACGTTTACCTAATGGAGAGCTTCATCTCAAGAATTTATTAACTAACACCAGTTCCATTCTTAAGGAAACTACCCTGACTCAGCTTCTGTTTAAAGGAGAGCTTCAATTCTTAGAAAGCAATGGTTCTCAAGCCACATCAGAAACCAAGAAACAGTTAAGCTATAAAGATTTTACTCAGTTGCCAGAAGCTTTAAGAAAAGAAGCCAAAAGAAGATACAGCTATGTAGATCGAGTTGTTAAATCTACACCAGACAAGCAAACTACTAAAACTTTAGAACCTATCGTCGCTCAAGTTTCAAAGGAGATCTCAGATAGCAAACCCCCATCATGGTTGACCCTATATCGTTGGTATAAAAGTTACATAGCTTCAGGCTGTGATATTCGTTCCCTCGTTCCTCTTCATTCAGGGAAGGGAAATCGGCAGTCGCGTTTGAATCCAGAAGTAAGGCAAATTATTAAAGATGCCATAGATGTGGTTTATTTAAATCTCACTCAGGCTCAGGGAATGGATGTTTATGATCGGGTGCTAATAAATATTAATCAGTCCAATCGCCTAAGAGAAAAATTAGGTCAAAAGCAACTTGAAATTCCGCACACTAGTACCATCTACAGAGAGATCGCCAAACTAGATCCCCAAGAAACGGCTATTGCTCGTTATGGTCGCCGAATTGCTGGTTCGATGAACGATGCAGTCAAACAAGGTCCTCGTCCAACTCGCCCTTTAGAAAGAGTAGAAATCGACCACACCAAACTACCGTTATTCGTTGTCGATATCGAAACTAGACTGCCGATTGGAACACCTTGGTTGACGAGTGCGGTAGATAAGTATTCAGGAGTGGTTTTGGGTTACTACGCTAGTTTCAATCCTCCAAGTTACCTATCGGTAATGCAGTGTATGTCCCATGCCATTGTCACCAAAAATTATCTGAAAGCTGACTATCCGAATGTAGAGAATGATTGGGATACTTACGGTCTACCAGAAGTAATAGTGGTCGATAATGGCAAGGAATTTTACAGTACTTCTTTTGAAGATGCCTGTTTGAGTTTAGGTATAGTTATTCAGTATTGCCCGCCAAAGATGCCTTGGTACAAGAGTGCAATCGAAAGATACTTTGGTGCTTTGAATACTCAGTTGCTTTCCCATCAGCCAGGAAAGAAATTTGCCAAGTTCATGGAGCAAAACGATTATGATTCTAGGAAAAATGCGGTCGTTTCTTTTGATGCCTTGCAAGAAATTCTACATATCTTCATAGTGGATATTTACAATCAAAGTGGAAATCCCCAGCTAAAATCGCCTCGCCAAAAAGTATGGTCCAAAGCGATCGCTTCTTTCCCTCCAGCCTTACCATCTTCAAACAATGAACTCAAAGTTTTGATTGGAGCAACAGTCGAGCGTACCGTAACCAGAAGAGGGATTGAGTTTGAAGGTTTAATTTATAACTGTAGCGAATTGGCTCGACTGCGCTGCGAGCTAAAGCAATCTACTAAAACTAAAGTCAAATACGACCCCAGCGATTTATCGAGGGTATATGTTTTAGACTCTGTTAACTGCCAGTTTATCGAAGTACCCGCCTTGCACCAGGAGTACACTCAAGGGTTAACCCTCTGGCAACACAAAGTAATCAAACAACTAGCAAGGCTTAAAGCAGATAAAATCGATATCGTAGCTTTGGCTTTAGCTAAAGAGAAAATTCAAACGATTGTAGAGGGAGAATGGAAAAAGACCAAGAGGGGCAAAACTCGTCAATCTATGGCTAGATGGATTGGTATTGACAGTTCTAAGTCTGCTAATCAGATAAATGAAGAAATTTTGCCAAAATTGTCATCAAAGCAAAACGACCTTACTAAGACAACTGCTGAAGAAACGATTGTCAGTGAACCAACTTCTCTAAAGGGAATCTCCAATTGTGAAAGTGCGATCGCTAATCCTTCTATTTCACCAAAATTAGAAGCTCATTCCGTGAAGGTAATTAAAAGTAGAACTGACTTGGACCTCGAACTACAGCCAAAAGACAGCGAATTAGAGTTTGTAGATGAGGTAGAAGTTACCCCGATAGCAGAAATAGAGTCAGCAGAAAAAATTAAACATACAGAGGTGGAAATAGAAGACAATTGGCAGCCAGATTTATCGGGATGGGGTGTTTTTAAGGGCTGGACTACATAAGGAGAAATACCATGTCATCAACCACATCTAAGTTTAGATCCATGACTTTGGCTCAACGACTAAAGATAGTCAATAATACATATATTTCTTATCCAAGGTTCGATGAGATTCTCGGTGCAATTGAATACTGTCATCATTTCTCCAGTTGTAAGGACGAACCAGAATGTATGTTTTTATCTGGTACGACAGGAGTAGGAAAGACCACCATTTATCGTACTTATGCCAGCAAATATTCTCGATATCGTAATTCTCAAGGAGCGACAATTCCCATATTAGCAACGGCTATTCCCGCACCAGCTACAGTTAAAGCAGTCGTTTCCAAACTTCTGTGGGAACTAGGAGATCCAGCTTACGATAAAGGTACGATTGGCAAGCAAACAATTCGCCTCATCGGTTTGATTCGAGACTGTGGAGTCGAGTTACTAATTTTAGATGAGTTTCAGCATTTTATCGACCGAGATTCAGCTAAGGTGCTAAAAACCGTATCTGATTGGCTTAAAACCTTAATTTTGGATACAAATCTGCCAATTATCTTAATTGGATTACCCGAAGCAGAGCAGATTCTTAAACTAAAGTGTCATTCTCAACTCAGCCGTAGATTTGCCAACCGATGCTATCTTAGCCCTTTTAGTTGGCAATCGGATGATGGGGAGAGTTTCGGACTTTCCTTCATATGCTGGAGTCTCAACTACCTTTAGAATCTACTTCCAATTTGTCTGAACTAGATCTAGCACGAAGATTCTACTATGCCTGTGATGGCGTTGTTGCTTATGTGATGAAACTAATTCGCTATGGAACTTATTTGGCTCTCCAACAAGATAAGGAGTATTTAGACATAAGCATTCTGGCTGTGGCATTTGAGAAATACGTTCATGCAGACAAACCAGACAAAATGAATCCATTTTTGAGCGATGAATTCGATTTACCTGAAATAAAAAAAGCGCATTCAGAATTTACCGATGCGACTAATAATCGCTTAAGATCGGCAAAAAAGCGTCGAAACCCACAGAAAGCATCTTCAGTTTTGAGGACGAAGTAAAATCTAATCTCTCTTGTCAATCTCAACTACTCCGTACTTCAGCACCCTACGAAGATGAGAGTTTGGCTGGCTACCTAATACGCTTGTGTGAATTGAACTATTATGAATCTCCTCACTGGATTTTGGACTTGGGAGGCTACAAAGGTCGCCGAGTTTTGCATTTCGATCGCTCCTTGGACGAACCAACAGAACTTAGTAAGCTGATTGATATTGAAATAAAAATACTCAGATCTAAAGTTTTTGTAGCTACCCTCAAAAACAATATTATTAGTTACGGACTTTACAGAAAAGCTACTTCTTTATGTCCCTCATGTCTCAAGGAATCTGCTTATGCTCGAAAATCCTGGGACTATAGAATAACTCAAACCTGCCCGATACATAAATGTATTTTAGTAAAATTATGCCCCTCATGTGGTGAGGTAATCAAATGGTCGCGTCCTAACGTAACTAGATGTAATTGTGGCTTTGACTTTCGCCGTTTGACTAAACGCAAAGCAACAGATATTGAAATTTATTTTTCTCTTTATCTTTATGGACTTTACTGGCAACAGGAGCTTTTGAACGATATCAAAGCAATTTATGGAAAAGACAATCCTATATTTTGTTTGGAATTCAATGAGTTTTCTAGGATGTCAAATTTCATGTATCGTTCAAAAGCTCCTGTTGCCAGTAAAGTCCATAAAGATAAA
>JBCBEA010000450.1:0-4021 GCA_038529195.1 Cyanobacteria bacterium J06600_6 | reverse complement strand
CCCTTGAAAAAAACTAGAAAGATATTCAATGGCGATCGCACTTATCGTCAAGATACAGATCAGAGAAATCAGTAAAATCTTACCCGAAGGATTGATTAGCCTCTCTGGATCGAGTGGTTTAACATTCACAATTAAATTTCGCCAACTTACTAAGAAGATTAATTACTGAGAACGATAAGATAGCAAAAACTGATGCTGGCAGCAAGGGCAATATTTTGTTGCTTTTTCTGCCAGACTAGCGAGCAAGACGATAACTTATTTAGTCGTCCTCTTCAAAATCTTCTTCTTCACCATCCATTAGCACATCTAGGTCGTCCTCAGACTTCACTTTTTCTACTGTTTCTACTGGCTCGCGAGGAATCAAACGATTATTTGCCTTCAACCAATCTAAAAGAGATGCTTCTTGCTTGAGGGGAATAACAATAGCGGGTTCATAACGTGCTTCTTGAATCAGAGCAGGATTTTTATGTTCCATATTAGAATAATAGAAGTTTGTAACTGAAATTTAATTTAGTCCTTTCTTAGTTTAGCTTAATAACTCAACCCACACTTATTTAACGTTAAATGTCAAAATTAAGACCGCCTGCTTACTAGTCAAAGGCAGATTTTGATTCTTTTACCAGTTTGGGCAACAAATTTAAGGGCGGTGCGTCAACAAAACTGTAACTGACAATGTTTGTTCTTAAGACTTAGCAATTACCTGTTTTAACCTACAAACGCTGTCATTCGCTGATAATTCACCTATCATGGTCTTTAGTTTTAATCCCAGAACTGAGGCGATTAGCTTGTAATCTCCAAAAATATCTAAATTAAGTATTTGCTTTTATTGATACTGATTTCAACAGTCAGGGCGAACAGTTAAAAATTTCGCATCTTTCAAAGAATTGCCAACGCTTAGGCTTTATCCTAAAAAACTTAAAGATTGAAGATCATCCCACCAAAGAGGCTGTGTGTTTATGACAGAGAAAGAAGAAAATCCTGTAGTTGAACTGATAAAAACTCTTGTATCTGCTGCAATTTTAGCCGTTGGCATTCGTGCTTGCGTTGCGGAGGCGCGTTTTATCCCTTCTGAATCGATGCTTCCTACTTTGGAAATAGACGATCGCTTAATAATTGAGAAAATCAGTTACCGTTTTCGTAAGCCAAAAAGAGGAGATGTGGTAGTTTTCTCTCCTACTGAAGCTCTCAAAGCCCAAAACTATAATGAAGCTTTTATTAAAAGAGTAATTGGCATTCCTGGGGACACGGTCGAGGTAAAAAATGGAGAAGTCTATGTTAATGGCGAACAGCTAGAAGAAAAATACATTGACGAACCGCCAAACTATCAGTACCCGCTGACGAAAGTTCCTGAAGGAGAATATTTAGTCTTAGGAGATAATCGTAATAATAGTTATGATTCCCATTTTTGGGGTTTTGTACCTATTGAAAACCTAATTGGTCGAGCGACAGTCCGCTTTTGGCCCCCGGATCGTCTAGGTTCTTTGGACGAACAACCCTTATATCCTGAATAGGTTGATCGGACTGGGACTGGGTAATCCCCAAAAAATAAAAGCTTCTGGAGAATAAAGCATTTAACGCTCTCAGAAGCTTTTTATCGGTCTAATATTGATTAATATAAGCTAGGCTAGTGAAAACCTTAGCGGAACATACTACTAACGGAGCTAGCCTCGTGAATACGCCAGATTGCTTCTCCTAAAAGATTTGCTACGGAAAGAACGGTCAGACCATCAAATTTCTTCTCTTCGGGGAGAGGAATTGTATTGGTAACAATAACTTCTTTAAAAGTACCGTCAGACAAACGGGATACGGCTGGTCCAGAAAAGACTGCATGAGTTGCACAGGCATAAATTTCTTTGGCTCCTTCTTCTCGCAGTAGTTTGCCTCCTGCTGCTAACGTCCCTGCCGTGTCAATCATATCGTCTACGAGAACGGCTGTTTTACCAGCTACATCACCGATTACGTTCATCACTTCAGCTACGTTGTGAGCCTGACGACGCTTATCGATAATTGCGAGAGGAGCGTCGTTTAGTTTCTTCGCAAAAGCTCTTGCTCTGGCGACTCCCCCCACATCGGGAGAAACAACAACCAAATCGTCTAAATTTTTAGCTGCTAAATACTGAAGGATGGCTGGTGAACCATAAACATGATCTGTCGGAATATCGAAATAACCTTGGATTTGCGCCGAATGTAAGTCCATGGCTAAGACTCGGCTAGCTCCTGCTTCGGTTAGCAAATTAGCCACTAGTTTGGCGGTAATGGATTCTCGACCAGCAGTTTTGCGATCGGCTCTAGCATATCCGTAATAGGGTATTACGGGGGTAATTTGGCGGGCAGATGCTCGACGACAAGCATCGATCATAATCATTAGCTCCATCAAATTATCATTGCCAGGATTACAGCAGGGCTGAAGCAGATAGACATCTGCACCACGAATTGATTCCTGAATTTGAACGTACAGTTCTCCATCAGCGAATCGTTTGCGAATCATGGGACCGAGATCCATGCCGATATAACGGGCTACTTCTCTAGCAAGAGGAACATTAGCAGAACCAGAAAACAATCTAAGACGATTGGAGTCTGATAAGAAGGGAGTCTGCTCCATCGACTGAGGCATCAGGGTAGTACTATGGCTCACGGCAAATATATTCAACTTACTTCAGGGCAATCTTGTCTTCACTCTGTTGCTAGTAATAGTTATGACAATTAGAATGTCAAATCACCTCACAAGAGGCGAAACATAACTCGTATAAAAAACGAAGTTGGAACTAGCTACTATAAAAATCAGAGTGAAATTTTAGGATTATTTTAGCTTTTTTTAAGCTTCATAACGAGATTTTGTTCATCTCTATACTAAATCTTTATGGATACATTGTACTTTTTTTAGAGCTGTCTTGATTTGAGGCAAGTTTTGCGGGCTTTAATTCAGATATCTCTCCCCTTCCCAATAATATTGGTATTGTAAGAAAGTAAATATAAAAAAAGAATGTAGCTATTCAAATTTTCAACTATGACAGCACTCGCGATCGCAGGTACAGATACGGATGTCGGCAAAACTTTTGTGACGATCGCCCTGTCGGTTTATTGGCAAAAATATCGTCTCAACCGTGGCGGGAAGGCTCAGAATCTCCTCAGTATTTTTAAACTAATGCAAACGGGGACAGGAGATGTGGAACTATATGAACGTTTGTTTGGGAATGTAGAGGGCATAAACGTTGTGCCACCCCTGCGTTTTGATGCACCCCTTGCTCCACCAATTGCTGCTGCCAAAGAAGGTAAAACAATCGACCTCGGCGAAATCTGGCAGAAATTTAACGCAGCCCAACAAGAATCAAAGCTAGTTTTATTAGAATCACTAGGCGGTTTAGGTTCACCCGTAACCTCAGAATTGACAGTTGGTAATATTGCTGCGGACTGGCGTTTACCAACTGTGCTGGTCGTTCCCGTCAAGCTAGGAGCGATCTCCCATGCCGTGGCTAACGTAGCGCTGGCACGTAGTCTAAAAATCGATCTTCGGGGAATTATTCTTAACTGTTCTCAACTTGAAGCGGTAGGAAGAACAGAAGACTTAACTCCGATTAGTTTAATTGAATCTTTGACCCAGATACCCGTAATTGGCACTTTACCCTATGCTAAGGACTGGGATAATAGCGATCGCATTGCTCAAAAAGTTGCAGACTGGGATTTGGAACTGATTCTGCCTAAACAAGAAGCTTTAGTTGGCAGTTAACAAAATAAGGATGAGGGTATGAGGCAAAATTGCAACGTTACCTTAGCCCCTCGATTCCTGTTACGCAAAATTTGAAGCTTACCAGCTGGATTTAACTACTCCAGGTAGCAAACCTTCGTGCGCCCATTCTCGAAGAACGTTACGTGATAAGCCAAAATCACGGTAGTATCCTCTGGGTCTACCAGTTACCATACAGCGATTGCGTCTACGAGTAGCAGAACTATCTCTGGGTAAGCTTCAAATTTTGCGTAACAGGAATCGAGGGGCTAAGGTAACGTTGCAATTTTGCCTCAT
>JBCBEA010000449.1:0-4032 GCA_038529195.1 Cyanobacteria bacterium J06600_6 | reverse complement strand
AAAAACATGGGCGATCGCTTTGTAAGTGATTTGGATCGTAGTTGATCATTGTAAATGTAAATACAATCAAATGATATTTATATTACATATCGCAAATTATGAAAATTACGAATAGAAGAATTTATTTTGTGCTGATCTTATTAGCTTCTGTGCTGTGGCAACCAGGTCATCATCTACTGATGGCAGAGGGAATGACGATGAATTTTGGCGTTCATGCTTTAATTACTATGATTCCTTTCTTATCCTGCCTCTTAATTTTTAGCAAAATAGAATTAAGTCAATAAGCTACTATTAATTTCACAATACAAAACAGTATTCTAGATTTTTAAACTGAAAAACCTAAAATCAATAGTTAGTAATAGCTAGCTTTTCGGAGACTGCTGCCTCTAATTCAACATCAAACTCTTGCTCAAATACCTCTTTTTTATAGCTTAAATTCCATAGCTCAAGACGACATGGGTCGCCAATTTCTTGAGGCTTTATTTGCAGAGATACAGTACGTTCACGACTCTGATACTCACATTCTATGCCCGCGATCGCACCTTTATTACGACGATCTAAAGCTACTGCCAAACGTAAGATAGCACTCAACTGGCGCACCATTAACTGATACTTTTTGCTAGGCAGTTGATAGTAAGCTTCGTGTTTTTTCTTGGGCTTACTGCGACGATGGTAGCGGGCTATATTTGCTATTAACTCTAGCTCTAGCTCAGTAAAACCTAATAATTCTGCATTCCGAATTAAATAGTAAGAATGCTTGTGGTGGGCTGAATGACTGATATAGATGCCACTATTATGCAGAATCGCTGCCGACCAAAGTAATTCTCTTTCTTCCTGTCCCCAGTCATGAAGCTGTCCCCGGAGTCGGTCAAAGATAGTTAAGGCGAATGCTGCGACTCTACGGCTATAGTCTAGGTCGACATGGTACTTATGAGCAATTTTAATCACGTTGCGGTTTTTAACTTCGTTTTGATAGCGTAGACGGCTGTTAATCAAACCGCGAGTTAACATCCAATCGACAATCATTCCTTCTCTTAAGGCTCGCTCACAGATAGTAATCGACTTTAGCTTCAGCATATGCATTGCTTCGAGTAGAATTACCGCTCCCGGCACAATAATCTCGGCTCGTTTATCTGCTAATCCGGATACGTCTAGACGCTCTTGATAGCTCATTTTTGCCAAGCGTTTGACGATTTTTTCAATATCTTTGTAGCTAATCTCATAGCCATTTAGCGGGTCGGGAACAGCTCCTAGCTCGTCCTTCGCATGGATCTCGGCGATCGTCTCAATCGTGCCAGAAGTGCCGATCGTCCGGGGAACTTCATTTAGTTGAAGATTTTGCCAAATCTCCTCAACGGGACGCTCTAGCATGCCTCTCACATAGGCTCTCAAGACTTTTAATTCGCGATCGCTAACGGGGTCGGTAGTTACAAATTCTTTTGATAATCGCACTGCTCCTACCTTAGTGCTGCTAAGAAAACGAGGTTCATGAATATCAGCTAAAACTATTTCTGTCGAACCACCACCAATATCAATAATAATATGGGGCTGTTCGTTAAAGTCCATTCCAGATAGGACTCCGAGGTAAATTCGTCGAGCTTCTTCCTTACCCGAAATTAAATTAACAACAATCCCTAATTCTGACTCGATTTGACGTAAAAAACTTTCCCCATTCGGCGCTTCTCTGGTTGCGCTTGTCGCCACGGCAATAATCTGTTCCGCCTTCAGACTTACAGCTAGTTCTTGGCAGCGTCTTAAAGTATTAAGAGAGCGTTTAATTGCTTCTGGCGTTAATTCTCCTGTCGCTGGATTGCGATCGCCCAATCGCACCGTATCTTTTTCCTTGGCAATGACAGTGAAAGCAGGTAGAGAAGGCTCAATCTGCACAATTACCATATGGATTGAGTTTGTGCCGATATCGATCGCAGCAATAGTCTTTTGGTTCATAGCAATTTGACGATGAGAGTCAGTCAAAGAATGAAGGAGAAGCATTTTTATCGTCTCATGTATTTTGCCTAGAGTAGCGAATCGCATTAAGATTTTATAAATATTTGTCAATTTACGATCCAAATTGTTAAATCACCAACCATGACTCAACCACAACCCGTCAGGGAAGCCACCTGGCAAAAAGTAATTCGTTTATTGCGCTGGGACAAACCAGCAGGAAGACTGATTTTGATGATTCCTGCTCTCTGGGCAGTTGTTTTGGCTGCCAAGGGTGCGCCACCTCTGCCATTAATTGGAGTAATTGTCCTCGGAACTTTGGCGACTAGCGCAGCAGGATGTGTTGTTAACGATCTTTGGGATAAAGATATTGACCCACAGGTAGCCCGCACTAAAACTCGACCCCTTGCCTCTCGCGCCCTATCGGTGAAAGTCGGAATTATTATTTTTCTAATTTCTCTTATCTGTGCAGCAGTATTAGCCTTTTATTTAAATCCCCTTAGCTTTATTTTTTGCGTTGCAGCGGTTCCCTTTATTGTTTTTTATCCCCTTGCCAAACGTGTATTTCCTGTTCCCCAGCTAGTTCTATCCCTTGCCTGGGGATTTGCCGTGTTGATTAGCTGGACAGCCGTAACGGCAGACGTTGAACCTGCTACCTGGCTACTTTGGGGTGCAACGGTAGCCTGGACTTTAGGTTTTGATACAGGATATGCTTTGAGCGATCGCGAAGACGATCTGAAAGTAGGCATCAACTCTAGCGCCATCTTTTTTGGCAAGTATACTCCTGAGGCGATCGGTGCTTTCTATGGCATAACGGTTATATTGCTAGCTTTATTGGGCTTGCAGTTAGCTTTAGGTTCGGCTTTTTGGTTTAGTTTGGTATTAGCAACTGCGGGCTGGGTCTGGCAATATCTTACTCTACGCAAACTCTATATCCCCCGTTCTGTTTATGGTAAAGTCTTAGGTCAAAACGTTTGGTTAGGTTTCATTCTTTTAGCAGGAATGATCTTGGGATATATTGCCTAAGCAGGAAAGAGTCTAACTTTCAGCCGACGATACAAATTATGATAGTATTCATAATATATTTTAAGAAAATTGTTGAAAGGTATATAGATATATGGAAGCTACAATGATTTTGGCAGATTTGCCAGAAGCTTATGCTATGTTCAAACCTTTGGTAGATGTACTGCCAGTTATCCCCGTGTTTTTCCTTGCTTTAGCTTTCGTTTGGCAGGCAGCGGTAGGATTTAAGTAAGCTCTAACCTTCGACTGAAGTTATGCCATTAAGCATCCAGAAGTACCTGGGTGCTTTTTAAATATCTATCTGCCTATATTTTATATATCTTTTTTCGAACCGTTAAACCTTAACTAGAAGCAATCATATCTTGGCAGCGTGAAATCTCTACTTCCCCAACAAACGGCTCAAGCGATAGTATTTAATTATTGAATTTGGTTTATTTGAGTACAGGAAAAAGATGCAAACAAATTCTAGTTTAGATAAAACCAAGCTGCTCTCCGCTTTGGCTCATGGTTCGATTTTTATTAGCGCTCTCGTCTTGTCTATCGGTATTCCTATCGCTATTCTGACGGTTTCTGAAGATGCCGTAATTAAAGATAATGCGAAGGAGGCAATAAACTTTCACCTCAACATCTGGCTGATTGGTGCAATTATTGGCGTGATGTCGTTTTTCTCTTTTGGTTTAGCAGGCTTTGTTTTAGGACCTATTTGGTTAGTCGCGCACTGGGGTTTATCTATTTGGGCAATTATCCAGTGTTTACAAACCCCAGAGCAAGCATTCCGCTATCCCTTTATCTTTCGAGTTGTTTAGATTTACCAATTTGATTACAAATTGAACATAAACCAAGTACCAACAATAAAAGTAGCATAGGCGATCGCGACAATTGTATAGGCTGCGGTGTTAGTAATCATAAGTTAATTTTTTCTTCATAGTTTTCTTTCGTTAATGATGCTAACACCAGATTCCTAGAATTAAATTGCGCGAAATCACAATTAATTTAATATTTACTTAATGTTTTTTAGCGATACAGAAGTTGACTTTTCGTTTCAAAACACTCATATTTCTTTCT
>JBCBEA010000448.1:0-4034 GCA_038529195.1 Cyanobacteria bacterium J06600_6 | reverse complement strand
ATGACTCAAAAATAAATGATTAAGCTCGCGATCAAAAACCGCCAAGATAATCACACAGCGTCATCGAGACTTTGCTTTGCTAGATTCCAGCTTGGTAAAGTTTATTTGCTTACTCTAGCAGCAGAAAAAATTGACAGGCAAACATTTCTAGGGTGATAATGCATTCTTGTACATTAACTATGAGATGGATTGAAAGGAAATTTCATCAGTAAATCAGGCAGAAAGCAAAAGGTCGCAATCTACTTTTACCTATGAGATGGATTGAAAGACATTGATGACCCTGAGATTGTGAAAGCTCTCCTCGTCACAATCTACTTTTACCTATGAGATGGATTGGCAACTGTGAACTGCATTTTGACTTCCGTAATCGGAATTGAGTAAATATATCCGATTCATTTCGCTTAATTCATCCGTAGCTTATAACAATCGCGCCGTAGTTCATATTTTCTAAAATGCGAACCATGAATAATGTGGGTTAGTTTGGCAGTCTTTGAGAGATTGTCTTGCTTTCTGACCCTGGTAACTGCTCGTCCTGATGCTGCTACTAATTAAATTAGTAGGAATAAGGTGCGCTCCCAGCAATAAGGATATGGGTTTACTATGGAAGTGGTTACTGAATCATCTTCGAGCAAGAAGAACTATTTAAGTCTAAATGAAGAACTATTTAAGTCTAAATAATGAAAGCAAGTCTCCTTACCCCCTTAATTTTAATAATGACAGATAATCTGTTAAGACGACATTATTTTGTTACCGATGACAAATAATTAGTTAATGTACACAACAAGCAGCACTTACAGTAAGTAACAACTAGTGGGGGTAGGGAGACTTGAACTCCCACGACCTTACGGCCAGCAGATTTTAAATCTACAGCGTCTACCGATTCCGCCATACCCCCAGGTATGGGTCGCGTTTTTTCAACAGAAACCAATATATCACATAGCATAGACTTTATGCAGGAAATTCAACGCTTAATTTAAATAGCTTGGGTAAAACAGCGTCAAGCCAGGATTATAGTCAGATTTTCGGCAAAAAAAAGCGATAAGCAGAAGGTTGCTTATCGGCTAAAAGGTGTGAGGAAAATTTAAAAGTATTTAAGAATTCAATTTTGTTTAGCGTTGAGCTGTTTGGGGTTGAGGCAGAATACCTACTTTCACGGCTAAATCAAGCGAGCGATCGTTTCTAATCAGACCTAGGTTTAACTGTTCACCAACCTTGGTTTGAGCTACTGCCTGCTGTACCTGATCGGCTTTCGTAATTTTATTACCTTCAATTTCTTGAATTACGTCACCAGATTTTAATCCCGCACTTGCAGCAGGGGAGTTCGGCACAACATCGATAATTAAAATTCCCGTCTCTGCATTAATCTGAAGCTGCTGCTGACCGTTTAATTCTCGTTTTAATTCAGGTGTAATAGTTGCCATCTGAATACCGAGGAACGGATGATCGACTTTGCCTTTCGCAATCAGTTCTTCGGCGATATCTCTAGCTGCATTTACAGGGATAGCAAAGCCCAATCCCTGAGCATTTTGGATAATAGCGGTATTGATACCGATTACTTCTCCTTGAGCATTGAGTAGAGGTCCTCCTGAGTTGCCAGGATTAATCGCTGCATCGGTTTGAATAAAGCTAACTCTTTTATCTGCTACGCCTACCTGAGCACTAGTTCTACCCGTCGCGCTGACGATACCTGTGGTTACAGTATTATCTAAGCCGAGAGGATTCCCAATGGCGATCGCCCATTCTCCTGGCTGAAGACTATCTGAGTCGGCAAATGTCACCGCTGGCAATGATTCGGCTTCAATTTTAATTACCGCTACATCAGTTAGAGAGTCTGTACCCATTACCTGACCTTGGTAGGTCTGCCCATCTTTCAGGGTTACTTTTACGCGGTCACTACCCTCAACGACATGAGCGTTAGTAAGAATTAAACCGTCAGAACTAACTATAAATCCTGAACCTAAACCCTGTTGGATTCTTTCGCTGGGGATATTGGGTATTTGCGAACCAAAGAACTGTTTAAAGAAGGGATCGTTAAAAGTAGCAGGAACATTGGTGGCAACTTTACGAGAGGCATCGATCCTCACAACCGAATCTCCTACCTGCTGAACTACGTCGCTAACATAATTTTGGGGAACGGCGATCGCTACTGACTCAGTTTCTGTTTGGTCTAATGTGTTGCTTTCTACTGATAGTCCTTCTCTGGCAAAGCTTTGAGGACTATCTGCCAGGTAATTACCACCTAAAGCAATTCCTCCCCCAAGTAAGACCAGAGATAGAGATGAGGTGGCTTTTTTTAAGAGTGATGATTGTGTCATAGTTTTTACTTTAAGCTTGATGATTAAGCAAGAAATTGATGGTTAAACATAGGTTGAACCCGATCTTTAATCTCAGTTAGGGGCGATCGCAGTTCAGTATTTAGGTTTAGTATTTTTAAATTTAAATGGCTGTTATGACTTTTGTGTGACGATATTTTGTATTTTTAGCAAAATTGTCATGACATCTAAAATAGAGGGGTCTTTGAACCGATATAAAGTATCTAATCTCATTGGGGATTGCTGTAGGATAGCTAGTACTACTTCGATTTCGTAATCCATGTTTCCCAGCTACATTCCTTCCGCAGCTAATCAGCTAACCGAAGCTACATCTATTGCTTTAGCCCAACAAATTAAGCAAATAGATATCTCTACACCTTTAAGCGAGTCAGATCTCCCTACTACCTATGTTCATCAAGGGGATGATAATCCCCCAATCCTGTTGATTCACGGTTTTGATAGTTCTTTACTCGAATTCCGTCGTTTACTACCAATTTTGGCGACTCATCATGCTACTTACGCTGTAGATTTGCTGGGCTTTGGTTTTAGTCAGCGAGACTTGTCTATCCCCCTCAATCCTCAAAATATCAAGACCCACCTTTATCATTTTTGGCAGACAGTAATTAAGCAGCCAGTAATTTTGGCTGGTGCTTCTATGGGAGGTGCAGCAGCGATCGACTTTACTTTGACCTATCCCGATGCAGTGGCAAAATTAGTCTTACTAGACAGTGCGGGATTAGCCAAGCAGCCTGCAATTGGTAAATTTATGTTTTCTCCCATCGACACTTTAGCAACTGAATTTTTACGTAACCCCAAAATTCGCCAGAGTATTAGTCGTGCAGCTTATTTTGATCGGAGTTTTGCTAGCGCTGATGCTCAGACTTGTGCAGCACTGCATTTAAAAACTCCTAATTGGAACAAGTCCTTAATTGCCTTTACTAAGAGTGGTGGCTATGGTTCTTTTATTGATCGCATTTCTGACATCCAGCAGCCGACTTTAATCATTTGGGGTAGACAGGACAAAATTTTGGGAACCAAGGATGCAGTTAAATTTGAGCGGGCTATTCCACAAAACAATTTAGTTTGGATTGATAATTGTGGTCATGTTCCTCATTTGGAAAAGCCAGATCTTACCGCTACAGAGATATTCAATTGGCTTCACTAGCAGGGCGCAAACTAAAAAACTAAATCTAGATAACTTTTGACAGCAAAATCCTTAGTTCTTTAATTATGTTTTGTCAAATATCCTCTTTTGATTCCGATTAACTATTTATATAGTTATAATAAGTAAGGCTAATTTACTTTAAACTTCAAGTATTTAGAAATACTTAAGATAAAGCTTTTTGTCTACAAATAATCAGAGTTTGAGCATACAATTAATCTTTAGATAGATTTATTTATTTTGCTACATAGTTAATTTAGATATTAGTACATACAAAGCAACACAGAGAAGTATAATTTAATTATGTCTGATATTAAGTATGAAATAAAGCAAGCTGCAGACCAAAGATGGGGCATCTATCAAGGCGATCGCTTGTTAGCAACTATTGGCAGCTATGAAGCATGTGAGTCTGTCTGGAAATATCTTCAGACCGAGCTTTCCTATACTGACAATATTAAATCTAGGCTGTCTTACCGTAATGCTTTAAATAAAAACCTTTTGGTGAATCCTGGCAAACACGCTGTTTAGAACTCAATACTAATTAATTATTAAGTTCAATG
>JBCBEA010000447.1:0-4050 GCA_038529195.1 Cyanobacteria bacterium J06600_6 | reverse complement strand
GTTCCCAAGCTAACCGAACAGTTTAGCTTTACTAACGTCCATGAAGTTCCCAAAGTTGTCAAAATCGTCGTCAATCGCGGTTTGGGCGAAGCATCGCAAAATGCTAAGGCGTTAGAATCTTCTCTGCGCGAATTAACTGTAATTACAGGTCAGAAACCCGTTGTAACCAGAGCTAAAAAAGCGATCGCCAGCTTCAAAATTCGAGAAGGAATGCCCGTTGGCGTCATGGTTACTCTGCGTGGCGAAAAAATGTATGCCTTTTTAGAACGGCTGATTGCTTTAGCTTTGCCTCGTATTCGCGATTTTCGCGGTATTAGCCCCAAAAGTTTTGATGGTCGTGGAAACTATAGCTTAGGGGTTAGAGAACAGCTTATGTTTCCTGAGATTGATTACGACAGCATCGATCAAATTCGCGGAATGGATATTTCTATCGTCACCTCAGCAGCAAATGACGAGCAAGGACGAGCTTTGTTAAAAGAAATGGGAATGCCTTTTCGTGACAACTAATGTTATTTACGTATCAACAATAAACAATAGGAAATAATGGCAGCAACCGATACTATTTCAGATATGCTGACCCGCATCCGTAATGCCTGTATGGTCAAGCATCAAACCACTAGAGTTCCTTCGACTCGTATGACCAGAGCGATCGCTCTCGTTTTGCAAAGTGAAGGCTTTATTGAAAGTTTCGAAGAAACAGGGGAAGTTCCCCAGAAATTCATTGAAATTTCGCTCAAATATAAAGGTAGAAATCGCCAGCCTATTATTAGCACTCTCAAAAGAGTTAGTAAGCCCGGTCTGCGAGTTTATTCGCGCAAACAAGACATTCCTCGAGTACTAGGTGGGATTGGTATTGCGATCGTTTCCACTTCTCGTGGAGTAATGACAGATAGAGAAGCTCGCAGCCAAGGAGTTGGCGGTGAAATTCTCTGTTACGTCTGGTAAATAAACAGGAGTTAACTATGTCTCGTATTGGCAAACTGCCGATTCCCATTCCCGATAAAGTTAGTGCGACTATTTCTGGTCAACACATAACCATTAAAGGACCAAAAGGTACTTTAGAACGAGAAATACCTGAACCAATTGAGGTTAAGCAAGAAGGCAATACCATTATTGTTTCTCCGACGAACGGTTCCCGCATTGGTCGCCAGCGTCACGGCTTATGTCGTACGCTAGTCGCTAACATGGTAGACGGTGTATCAACAGGATTTCAGAAGCGTCTTTTAATTCAAGGTGTTGGTTATAGAGCACAAGCCCAGGGTAAAAAGCTCACTCTCAACGTTGGCTACAGTAAGCCCGTCGAGATGGAAATGCCTGAAGGTATTGATGTCGCCGTCGAAAATAGAAACGTTGAAGTTGTTATTAGCGGTATTAACAAAGAAGTAGTTGGCAATGTTGCGGCCCGCATTCGTGCCGTCAGACCACCCGAGCCCTACAAAGGCAAGGGAATACGCTACTTCGATGAACAGGTAAGACGCAAAGCTGGTAAGACAGGTAAGTAGAAATTATGAAGCTTTCACGCAGAGAATCAGTAAAACGCCGTCATCGACGGGTACGCAAAAAAGTGAGCGGTACTGCCGAACGTCCTCGTTTGTGTGTATTCCGCTCCAATAATCATATCTATGCTCAAGTAATTGATGACGTGGCACAGCACACACTAGCTGCAGCATCGGATTTCAATACTGAAACAAAAGGTTCAACTAAAGTCGTCTCCGCTGAAGTTGGCAAGCTTATTGCTCAAAGAGCAAAAGAAAAGGGCGTGGAGAAGGTAGTTTTTGATCGAGGTGGTAATCTCTATCACGGAAGAGTTAAAGCCCTAGCCGAAGCTGCCCGTGAAGCTGGATTAGATTTTTAAAGCAAAATATAAAGGATAATCACTATGGCTAAAGGTAACAATAATAAATCGCGGAAAAAAGGACGCGAAAAAGACTCAGCCTGGCAAGAGCGGGTGGTACAAATTCGCCGAGTCAGCAAGGTAGTCAAGGGTGGTAAAAAACTCAGCTTTAGGGCAATTGTTGTCGTTGGCAACGAAAAAGGACAGGTTGGTGTTGGTGTTGGGAAAGCAGCAGACGTAATTGGTGCAGTGCGCAAAGGCGTTGCGGATGCCAAGAAGCAGCTGGTTGAAGTTTCTCTCACTAAATCCAACTCCATCGTTCACGTTACCAACGGGATTGCTGGTGGCGCAAAAGTGTTTATGCGCCCTGCCTCTCCCGGTACTGGCGTAATTGCCGGTGGTGCAGTTCGTACGGTCTTAGAATTAGCTGGAGTTAAAAACATTCTAGCCAAGCAACTGGGTTCTAACAGCCCCTTGAACAACGCCCGTGCTGCTGTTGATGCTCTGGCAAGCCTTCGTACTTTTGGCGAAGTAGCGAGAGAAAGAAATATTCCGATCGAACAACTGTACGCCTAGTCAATTAAACATTGAGTCACAATGAAACTAGAAAATCTCAGCCCGAAAGAGGGTTCAAAAAGGCGTAAACGCCGAGTTGGTCGCGGTATTGCCGCTGGTCAAGGTGCTAGCTGCGGTTTTGGGATGCGGGGTCAAAAGTCGCGTTCTGGTACAGGAACTAAAGCTGGTTTTGAAGGTGGTCAAATGCCACTCTATCGCCGAGTTCCTAAGCTCAAGCACTTTACCTTAATTAATCAAAAGCACTACACGACCATTAACGTTGAAGCTTTAACTAATTTACCTGCAAATACAGAGGTCACTTTTGAGTCCTTAATGGAGCAAGGCATTGTTACTAGTAATGATGGTGCGCTCAAGATTTTGGGTAATGGCGATTTAAAGGTAGCTTTAAATGTCAAAGCAGCAGCTTTCACTAAAAGTGCCAAAGAAAAAATAGAGGCTGCTGGCGGTAGCTGTGAAGTTATTAAGAAGTAAGCCCAGACCGCATTTGGTATATCATAAGAAGTGTAGGTGAAAAAATAAATTTAGCGAAAATTTATATAACATTCTCCATAAACAAGCTTATTTAATACCAAGTATATAAAAGAGGTACTGTATGGTTAGAGAAAAAACCCCATCAGCACAGGAGACATTCTTGCAGATGGCTCAGGCAGCAGGTTTAAGAGGCAGGCTGCTAGTTACTATTGGACTGCTAGTTTTAGTTAGACTAGGAGTTTTTATTCCTGTTCCTGGTATAGATCGCGAGGTCTTTGGTAACTTCATTGGCAATTCCAGCAATTCTTCCATCGTCGGTTTTCTAGACATCTTTACTGGTGGCGGAATTTCGGCTCTGGGGATTTTTGCACTAGGAATTTTACCCTTTATCAATGCCTCGATCATCATGCAGCTGTTAGCAACTGCTATACCCAGCCTAGAAGATCTACAGAAGAACGAAGGGGAAGCGGGAAGACGCAAAATATCGCAAATCACTCGCTATGTTGCCCTTGGCGGTGCGATTATTCAAAGCTTTGGTATAACTCTTGGACTGCTTGTTAACAACGGCATCATTGAGAGAAGTATTTTCCCGATTGGGGAAACGGTCTTAGCTTTGACCGCAGGTTCGATGTTTGTGATGTGGATTTCAGAATTAATTACTGAAAAAGGAATTGGTAACGGTGCTTCGCTACTAATTTTCGTTAACATCGTAGCAGTCTTGCCCAGAACTTTAGCCAGCACAATCGAATTTGCCCAAAGCGGTGGTAGAGCAGAGATAGCTCAAGTAATTGTACTGTTACTCGTTTTTCTCACCATGATTGTGGGAATTGTTTTTATTCAAGAGGGGACTCGCCGAATTCCAATTATTTCTGCTCGCCGTCAGGTAGGTAGAAGGGTTTATCGAGAAAGAAGTAACTACCTTCCTTTGAGACTAAACCAGGGTGGAGTTATGCCAATTATTTTTGCTTCCTCTGTTTTATTTCTACCTGCTCAACTATTAGGATTCATCCCTGGAGAAGGTCCAGTTAAAGATGTGTTTGCTCAAGTCGCAGCAGCAATTCAGCCCGGAAACTGGGCATATGTGGTTGTCTACCTCGTTCTAATTCTGTTCTTCAGTTATTTTTACGCGTCTTTAATTGTTAATCCTGTAGATATGTCTCAGAACCTCA
>JBCBEA010000446.1:0-4102 GCA_038529195.1 Cyanobacteria bacterium J06600_6 | reverse complement strand
ATAGATTTAACAAATTAAATCCTCGGAGTACTATTTTTGATTGCGCCACCAGCCACGTACCAGGCGAATTTCCCCGTAGCTATAGTCGTCTCCTAAAGCTTCCTTGATTGTTTTGAGGCTAAGATCTCCGACTACTTCAATGGTCTTGATAATTGCCTGTTGCTTATCAGCTTTAATTAGCTTATTCAGGGCAACTGGCTGATTCATTTCCATTAATTCGCTTAAATGGCTATTAATTGTGCTTACCGAAAAATCTCGCTCTTGAGCAATCTCTGTAATACTGAGTCCTTGCTGGTGCAGTTGCAGGGTTGTCATTTGGCTCTTAGAAGGCAAACTTACGGGTAGCTGATGCTGCTGATTGAATTCTAGGATTTCTGAGATAAAGCGATCGCCATACTGTTGAGCCTTATATTCGTTGACGCCCGACAGGTTGCCAAACTCTGTAATGTTTTGGGGACGTAGCTGCGCCATCAGCTTGAGACTAGAGTCGCCAAAGATTGTGTATGGCGGGAGAGAATTGCGATCGGCAATTTGCTTTCTTAGTTTACGCAGTTTTTCAAACAGTAACTCGGCTTCAGCTTTGCGTGGATTGTAGGCTGCTTTAGTTTTATTGGGAGAGCGATTAATGGCTATTTCTACCTTTAACTGACCGCGAAAAATCTCCCAACTGCGCTTATTAAGCTTCAGTACAGGAAAACCATCGGTAGTTTGCCCGACTAAACCCTGATGTACTAGACTGCGACCCAACATTCGCCATTCATCAGCGGTACGTCCTTTGCCAATGCCATAGGTAGATAAAAGATGGTGTCCGTATTGACGAATTTTTTGTTTGCGAGAGCCGATCAACACATCGACAATATGATTCAAGCCAAATTTTTCCTGACAGCGAGCCACACAGGAGAGAAACTTTTGCGCCTCAACCGTCCAGTCTTCAATCGGTTTGGGATAAAGACAATTATCACATTTTCCACAGTTACCAGAATATCGTTCGCCAAAATAACGTAAGATAATCTTCCGCCGACAGTCGTGACCCTCCGCATAGTCGATTACCTGGCGTAGCTGCTGTTTAGCGATTCTTTGTTCGCCTACATCCTGCTTTTTATTAATTAAAAACTCGACCTTTTTATAATCGCCGAGGCTAAAAAACAGGGTTGATTTAGACGGCTCGCCATCTCTACCCGCACGACCGGATTCTTGATAAAAACTTTCTAAACTACGAGGTAAATCATAATGAAACACAAACCGCACATCAGGTTTATTAATGCCCATCCCAAAGGCAACGGTAGCAACAATTACCCTGGCATCGTCTCGCAAAAAGCTGGTTTGATTGTGACTTCTTACTTCGGCGGAAAGTCCTGCATGATAGGGCAGCGCATCGATACCATCACATTTAAGCCTAGTAGCCACTTCTTCAACCCGATCGCGACTGAGACAGTAAATAATACCCGCACCCGATTCGGCTTTAACTGCCCGCAGCAGCTTGGGATAAATATTGCGATCTTTGGGCTGAATTTCATAGTAAATATTGCTGCGATCAAAACTAGAGACGTGAATATCGGGCGATCGCAAGTTGAGCTGAGTAACAATATCCTGGCGCACTCTTTTAGTCGCCGTAGCGGTAAGCGCCTGAATGGGAATTTGCGGATAACGCTGGCGAATCTGGCTCAAACGACTATACTCGGGACGAAAATCATGTCCCCATTCCGAAACACAGTGCGCCTCATCAATCGCGATCGCACTAATACCAACATCCTGCTGTATTCGAGCTAGAAACAGACCGAATCTCTGATTTAAAAGCCGTTCAGGAGCAACATATAAGAGCTTGATCTGATTTTTAAGAATTGCAATTTGTCGCGATCGTCTTTCCTCATATTCCAAGGTACTGTTGAGGTAGGTGGCATTAATTCCATTATCCTGTAAAGCATCTACCTGATCCTGCATCAAGGCAATCAGTGGCGAAACTACAATAGTTAAGCCGTTTCTGAGTAAGGCAGGTAGCTGAAAGCAAAGAGACTTCCCTCCACCCGTTGGCATAATCGTCAGCAGATCTTTATTTTGCAAGGCTGCTTCCACAATCTTTTTTTGCCCTGGACGAAATGTATCGTGTCCAAAATAATGCTTTAACGAGTCCTCTAATGAGGGGAAGGTTAACATAGCCGAGTCGCAGGATATCTATATCTCTACTGGTTATTGTAAAAGCGAATGAGTGGTTTTTAGCAAGTAAGCCTCTAAAGGTTTTGCTCTGATGAATCTGACTATCTATAGCTTTGAGTTGCGATCTTTCGAGAGATGCAGATCGATTAATACACGCTTTAATAATTAGAAAAGGCAGTTTGATGTTTGCTTGATTGCACAGGCATCAGCATTAATAGCCTTCTTTGGAGGTGAAGAATACTTTTTCTTTCTCACTTTTCTAACTGGCTTGTGTGTTGTTTTTGGGGCTTGATAAACATTCCGAGGACGAGCAGAACGAGCTGATTTTGCCATTGCTGCTAGACGAAGCTCTATATCTTTTATTTCAAGATCGTAGTTAGTGCGATATTCTTCTGCCTGAGCAACCACTAAGCTAGAGGATTTGATTGCTGACAACGTTGCTTTGGCCGTTAACCATTTTTCTTTAGCTAGCTGTAGTTCAGAAGTTGTCCGATCTCCGCTGGTTTGAGATTTTGCCTCTGACGCAGTTTTAACAGCTTTCTCCAGCTTCTCCAGCGCTAGCTTCTCACTCTCTAGACTATTGATAATAGCCGTTTTATTTTTTTGATATTCTGCTAATTTAGTGGCAGTTTCTGAATAAACAAGGGCGTCTGCCGGAATCATCTTTAATTGGCGAATAGCATCATTAAGACTGAGCTGCGCTTTTTCTAAATCTAAAATTGACCGATAGTTTTTGGCTAATAATATAGCTTCATCTCCTTGTTTCGTTGCCTGTTTATAAGGCTGTAAAAATGGATCGAGACACTGACCATCAATTTTGGCTAATCCAGCCTCGCATCCTTGAGCAATAACGGTGTAGCCGGCAATAGCACTGCCGAAAAGTATCACTACGGCGATCGCCATTGAAATAGTTTTGAGAGGTAACGGTTTTTGTGGCTCTATTTGAGATTCCCGAGAAAGTCCACAAATTTCACAATCAGGAGAATTATTTTCATGAGGGAGATGAGCTTCTCCGACAGCAGCAGCTAATTTTTTATTTTTCGGAATCCCGTCGCAGATCCATTTTTCAGATTATGCCATTAATTGTTACCAAGTACTTTGAGTAATAGTCTTCCAGCCCGATCTGAATTATCTAGGTTAATAATTATCTCAGATATCATTTTGAGCTTTAGTTTGTAGTGTTTGCATAATAATCATCACCTTTAGCAAATGCTGTGATCTGGAATATATCTAAAATGAAATTCTCTAACATATAAGCTAATACTTCTATTTCATAGGGCTAGAAAGTATTTATAATTTAATTTCAAACAGACAAAGATTTTCATCATTGTGCTTGATATCTATGCCTTGGTTAATCGTTGCAGATAAATGAGATTGAGAATTAAAATCAGAGTTTGAAACAACATTTATATTTAGTTCGGGATGCTTTTTGCCCAGATCTAAAGCCAGTAAGCGTTCATATTTTTGGCTAAAAGAAGTATTTTTACAGCCAACAATCGTTAACTCTTTAATAGTCCTGATATTTTGATTGGGGATAATACTGTATGTTCCTAGAGGTAAAGATCGAGGAGACATTATTTTTTCAATATGTAAAAAAACGTGGAGTGTGACCAAAGTTAGGCAAATAACTTTAAAAGTATGGGAGTAATAACGATAGTAGCGATCGCGAAACCAAAGAATAGCGGGTAAGATCCCTAGCATTGCCAGGGGATAGATTAGGGAAATAGCCAGCTTGCCCAGACGATAGGTATATTCTAAGGGGATATAGGCAAGAAGGTATAAAATATAGACGCCAATGGCTAAAAAGGCAGCTACTAAATCTCGGTCATAAACAGATTTACTGTTGACTAGATTATTTTCTGTGAATAAATATTGATATATCTGTTTGAGTAACAAACTAGAGAAAATAATGCCAATCACAACATTAATCCAGACCCCAAAATCTTTA
>JBCBEA010000445.1:0-4114 GCA_038529195.1 Cyanobacteria bacterium J06600_6 | reverse complement strand
CAATCATGTCTCGAATTGGGAAATTGCCTTAATCATTACTCATTCAGCAACGTCTAAAGTCAGATAATGAAGTCAAACTAGCGATGTTTAATGTTCAATGATAAACGAATCCGATCCACCAGTAACGGTTGTGATTACCCGACGAGTAAAACCCAGATGTAAAAAAGCCTTTGAAAAGTTTATTTCTGGGATCACCGCTTCGGCGATGACCTTTGAAGGACATTTAGGTACTAATGTTTTTCGCCCTAGTAACCCAACAGATAATGAATACCGCATTATCTTTAAATTTGACCATGCCAGTAACCTACAGATTTGGCAAGAATCGGAATGTCGTCGTCAGTGGTTGGCTCGTGCAGAAAGTTTGCGCCTTGAACCGCCCAGAATTAGAATCATTACAGGTTTAGAAACTTGGTTTACCTTACCTGCCTCTGCCCAAACTGTTTTACCTCCGCCACGCTACAAAATGGCAACTATTACCTTACTAGCTCTTTTTCCTGCAATTCAACTATCCAATCTTACTCTTGTGCCGTTCTTAAAACTATTTCCTTTACCCTTATGGCTGAGGAGTTTGATTTCTACGGCTATTTTAGTATTGTTGATGACCTACATATTGATGCCTAGAATGACTAAGTTGTTTTCTAAATGGCTATATCCTCAAAAGTCATCTCTTCCTTATCAATAGAAACTATAGAATAAAAAAGGGACAAGCAAGATTACAACTAATACCTAGATTAATTATGGCAAAACCTGTCGTGTTAACCGTAGATGACGATCCTGATGTTTTGCAGGCAGTAGCACGGGATTTACGGCATCAATATGGCGATCGCTATCGTATTATGCGTGCGGATTCGGGAACTGCTGCTTTGGAGGCGATCAAAAAGCTAAAATCACGTAGTGAATCAGTAGCTTTATTTCTGGTAGATCAACGCATGCCTCAAATGGGTGGAGTTGAATTCCTTCAGCAGGCTAAGGAAATTTTTCCCGATGCGAAAAAGGTCTTATTAACTGCCTATGCAGATACCAATGCGGCGATCGATTCAATTAACAATGCCAAACTAGATTACTACCTACTCAAGCCTTGGGATCCTCCAGAAGAGAGGCTGTATCCAGTCCTAGACGACTTATTGGCAGATTGGATGGCTGCTTTTCGTCCTCCTTTTCAGGGTATTCGCGTTTTGGGTAACCGTTGGTCGCCTCTATCCCACCAAATTAAAGATTTCTTGGCACGTAACCAGATTCCCTATCGCTGGTTAGATATTGAACAGGAAGCCGAGACTAGTGAATTATTAAAATATACGAAAACCGATGATCAACAATGTTTGCCCATTGTCTTCTTTGCCGATGGCTCTCATGCAACTCAACCATCTAACTTAGAAATTGCCAACAAAATTGGTCTGCAAACTCAGGCAGAAAGACCATTCTACGACTTGGCAATTGTCGGTGGAGGACCTGCGGGATTGGCAGCAGCCGTTTACGGAGCTTCTGAGGGACTGACTACGATCGCAATTGAAAAAGAAGCACCAGGAGGACAGGCAGGCTCTAGTTCTCGGATTGAGAATTATTTGGGATTTCCCGTGGGCTTAAGCGGAGGAGATTTGACCCGCCGAGCCGTTACTCAAGCTAAACGTTTTGGGGTAGAAATGCTTGCGCCTCAAGAAGTTATTGGCGTTAACCTATCAGATTCTTATCGCATCTTAAAATTAGCAGACGGTAGCGAAATAGCCTGCCATGCTCTGTTGATCGCCACGGGAGTCTCCTATCGTAAACTAAAAGTGCCGGGGATGGATAAGCTGTACGGTGCGGGAGTTTATTATGGGGCAGCAATGACCGAAGCGATCGCCTGTAAGGGAGAAACGGTCTATATCGTGGGCGGGGCAAATTCCGCAGGTCAAGGAGCAATGTATTTTTCTAAATATGCTCGTGAGGTGGTTATCTTAGCCAGATCGCCTTTAGTAAAAAGTATGTCTCAATACTTAATCGAGCAAATTGCCGAAACGCCAAACATCATAGTCAGAGAAGGCTGTGTCGTGACAGAGGTAATCGGCGAGCAAAACTTAGAAGCAATTACCATTGAGGATAGTCAAGCAGCAGAAAGCAAAACTGTACCCGCAACCTCATTGTTTATCTTTATTGGGGCAGTACCAAAAACTGATTGGCTTGATGGTGTTGTTCGCAGAGATGAAAGAGGTTTTATCTATACAGGTTCAGATTTTAAGAGTGAGGGTAAATTACCTACAGATTGGAAGTTAGACCGCGAACCATTTTTACTCGAAGCCAGCGTCCCTGGTATTTTTGTGGCTGGGGATGTCCGCCATGGTTCTGTCAAACGAGTTGCTTCGGGAGTCGGAGAGGGATCAATTTCCGTTCAATTTATTCATCGCTATTTAGCGAAGCTGTAATCAATTACTCGCGACTTAAAAATAATGCTTTGCATCGAACAAATACTAACTCTTGAACCCTTTCAACACCTACCATCAGAACGGATCGAATGGGTATGCGATCGCGCAGCAGAAATTAAATTAGCTACGGGAGAAATATTAGTCCAAGAAGGGCAACTTCATGGCGGATTTTTTTTGCTTTTAAAAGGAAAAGTTGTGATTACCCGCCAAAGCAAGGGAGTGGAAGTGCCTTTAGGCAGGCATGATGCACCTAGTTTCTTTGGGGAAGTTCAAGTCCTGACAGATGATCTTGTCCCAGTTACTCTGACTGCCATTGAGGATTGCTATCTTTATGAGATTGACAGTGAAGACTTTCGCAAACTACTCCACGAATGTCGCGACTTCGAGCGTTCAATTTTTCGCGTTGTTGAACAGCGGATGCGAGGCTTAGAATCTTTTATTCGTGGGCGGGAAAAGATGGCAGCCTTGGGTACTTTGGCTGCGGGGTTAGCGCACGAACTCAACAACCCTGCAGCTGCCTTAGTACGTTCTCTCAAAGGAATGCCCGACGCAGTTTTAGAATTGCAGCGCATGAATTTGATTTACGGACAGCGTAATGTCGAAGAATCCCATACCCAAGAGTGGCTTAAAGTTAGAGATGTTGGCTATGAAGCTATTCTCAATGATACTGTCGATCCAGTTACTTTGAGCGATCGCGAGTATGGCCTGGAAGAGTGGTTAGAAGACTACGGCATTGAAGATGGCTGGAAACTTGCCGAACCCTTGGCAGTGGGCGGAGTAGACATAGAAACTCTCGACCTGCTGACTCAACGTTGGCAAAATGATTCTCCAGAATTTAGAGAAATGGGAGTGCGATGGTTGGCTCTTTCGTTTGAGGTAATGTCTGCAATCAAACATGGTTTGCGTGGTGCAGAAAGGATCTCGGAGCTGGTTGGTTCGATGAAATCTTATTCCTATCTAGATCAAGGAGTGCGACAAAAAGTAGATGTACATCAGGGAATTGAAGACACTCTCAAACTATTTATTCATCAGTTTAAACATGGAGTAGAAATTAAACGTAGCTACGATCAAAACATACCCAAAGTCTTAGCCTACGGCAGTGAATTGAACCAAGTATGGACAAATCTGATTGATAATGGGATTCATGCCATGAATGGCAAGGGTGAATTGGAAATTAGAACTCAATATAGACCCAAAAATAATTCAATTAGCGTTGAAATTATCGATTCTGGTAGCGGGATAAATCCAGAAGTGCGATCGCGTATTTTTGAGCCATTTTTCACTACCAAAGCTGTAGGTGAAGGTTCTGGATTAGGATTAGAAACCGTTAGGCGAATTGTTGAAAATCGTCATCAAGGTTCTATTTTGATAGATTCCCAGCCAGGCAAAACTTGTTTTATAGTTTGTCTGCCGATTTTACCGTAGTTCTCGACAATGCCAGATAGTAAATCAGAAACATCTCAAATACCTAGAGATAGAAAGGATAAAAACAACATCCTTTCTACTAACTTTCTCAAAGGCAAATTAAAAATCAACGCCATATGCAGAGCTTAAATGTCTGCTCATTTCGATAAACTTGTTAGCATTCCAAGAATCTGTTTTTTGCTGAGATCTTTCATTATTTAAGCCAGGATTATAAGCTTTACCTAGATTGTCACTGAGCTGAATTAATTTTCTGCTATTCCAACTGCGATCGCCAGATTTAGCATTGTTAT
>JBCBEA010000444.1:0-4114 GCA_038529195.1 Cyanobacteria bacterium J06600_6 | reverse complement strand
AGCTATTAGCTATTAGCTTTTTAAATTTACTTGCAAACTGAGGATTTTCGGAAATCATCCTCCGATTGTGCAACGCCACTTATCGGTCTTTAAATTGACTAATGGGTGCTGGTGCGCCTCGTAACAATCCCTCTGTGCTTAAATCTTCGTTGATTTCCTCCCAATGAATACCATAACCACCACCGCAAACTGACCATGCTTCTTTTTGTTCTGGTGTGGCTGCTAACAATCTGGGATACCAAACTAAAGGAACGGTAATAGTCCTACCATCCATCAAATTTACGCTAATAGTGTCTTCTGAAAAGTAGACATCTTGAACTCTTGCATCAACTTTAATTGCTGAAATATTCATTGTCACGCCTCGACTAGTTCGATCTGAATTTTCTATGTTTTCTTAAAAGCTGATAGCGCGAAGGCTTTGCCTCCTAGTCGTCTTACGACGATCTGCGCATACGCGCTGCGCTAAAAACTATTCAACTAAAACGAAGTTAATCCACATCAAGCGTATTAATTCTCATTCCAGATAGACTCAATTTCCTGAATAATTGATTTCGCTTCAGACAATTGTTCTTTATTTAGGACAATAGTGACGTGACCGAGCTTTCTACCAGGGCGAGATGTCTTGCCGTACCAGTGAACAAAAGAATTAGGAATTTGCAAAATGCGATCGCGCTTCTCTAAATATTCTGAGTCAGATTCTTCAAAGCCCAACAGGTTAACCATCACTGCACCCGCAGACTTCAAAGCAGTTGAACCTAGAGGCATCCCTGTCACCGCCTGTAGCTGCATGGCAAACTGAGAAGTCTCACAGCCATCTAAGGTGTAGTGTCCCGAATTATGAGTACGAGGGGCAATTTCATTAACCAGCACGCGGTTATCTTTGGTCAAGAAAAACTCGATTCCAAATACACCTACTACATCTAGCTTCTCTAAAATCTTACGAGCGATCGCTTTTACTTCAAGCTCAACTTCTTTCGCAACGTTGGCAGGTGTAATGGTCCAATGACACACCTGATTTCGCTGATAGGTTTCCGTGACAGAATAAATAGCAACATCTCTAGAAATACTGCGAGCAGCAATAATACCTAGCTCTCGTTCAAAGGGAATAAACTTCTCTACAATCAGTTCTTCAATCGGAACGGTTTTTGCCAACCATGCTAAATCTTCCGTATTTTTAATAATAAAGGTTCCTTGTCCGTCATAACCGTGTCGACGAGCTTTTAAAACGACAGGAAAGCCATAATTAGATTCAATATATTCTTGAGTTGGATAAATACTAGATTTAGGCACAGGAACATCAATACTTTCCAAATATTGACGCTGATCATACTTATCTAACAGAGGCGAAAGAGTGGATAAATGAGGATAAAATTTCGCATCTCCGCCAAACTTCTCTACTTTGTGTAGAGCTTTTAGGTCAACAAACTCATTCTCAAAGGTAACGACATCAGAGTACTGTGCTAGTTTCACAGTTCCCGCAAAATCATCGATATCAGCAAAAATAACTTCATCTGCTCTAGATACGGCTGGATCGTCTCGATTGGGAGTTTGCACCACTAGCTTAATACCCAGCTTCTGGGCTTCTGCTGCCATCATCCAGGCTAGCTGTCCACCACCAATTACCCCAACTCGCTTGCCGATCATGTTTTTCTAGTCCGCTTACTTGACCATAATCAAGTTTACTATTTAGTTATTAGTTACGAGCAAACCGTAAAAAGTTCTGGAAATCAACTGCTAAAACTGAAATTCCAAAATGATTATCAAACAGCTAAATTTACACCTATTCATCTTTTGCAATATTTCTTAACACCATCTGATGAGCATTTAAATATCGTCCAAAATCCACTCCGAACTGCGCTCTCCTAAATCTAGCTGAATACTGACTGCTTTTCCTAGTCGAGGGCGCTCTTTTGTCTTCTCAATGTAAGACTGAAACTGGTCTACGCCATTCCAGCCGTTGATATAGTTGGCGATCGCCTGTAGATTTTCCATATATTGCTGCTCAGAAAGGGGGAAAGAGGCTTGCTCCAAGTATTTCCACATTACCTGGACATAAATTTTGCCTTTAACCTTGCGCAACTGCATATCGTAAGAACAGCCCCATTTTTCCAGCAAAAGTTGGTGTAGTTGTTCGCCCGTCATGATGTTTTTCCTAAAAAAGCTACTGACCCTGAGTGGAATCGATTCTCAATCTCTGTAATAATTTAATACATTAGTTCGAGATCGCCCCAATTATTTCGGGTGCAATATGAACAGCCTGCATGTTGTAGGGGAAAGCATAGTCTTTTAGAACATTAATTTAGGTTATGCCTAGCAAGAAAACTCTAGTAGACTATGAAGTTGGACTCGCAACTGTTAACTTTTTAAAGCGGAGAACATTAATAAATTCTTTAGCATAGAAGATTTTTAGACATCTCCCAGTCATCATTTTAAGTTTACAAAAAAATACAATTTATCTATAGTTATGGCTCAATCTTCTGGTTCTGGTATCTCAAACATGGGTGACGATAATCCCCCAGATTTAGGACGCAGACAATTTATGAATTTGCTCACCTATGGCTCAATCACAGGAGTAGCCTTGGGTGCTTTATATCCAGTCGTCAGATACTTTATTCCTAATACTGGCGGTGGTGCTGGTGGTGGTATTACAGCAAAAGACGCTTTAGGAAATGACATTGTTGTTAGTGAATTTTTAGCAACACATCAGGCAGGCGATCGCACTTTGGCTCAAGGTCTGAAAGGCGATCCTACCTACGTTGTAATTGAAGGAGACTCAACTCTTCGTAACTACGGTATCAACGCTGTCTGTACTCACCTTGGCTGTGTTGTTCCTTGGAATGCCAGTGAAGACAAGTTTATGTGTCCCTGTCATGGTTCTCAATACGATCAGACAGGTAAGGTAGTCAGAGGACCCGCACCTCTGTCTCTAGCCCTAGCTAAAGCTGAAGTACAAGATGACAAGCTTGTCTTTAGTCAGTGGACAGAAACTGATTTCCGTACTAGTGAAAAGCCTTACTGGGCATAATTAAGGGATAAAGGATAAGGGATAAAGGATGAAGAAACAGATTTGCTTTCTATCCGAAACTTGAATCTTTAAAATATCTCTAAATCAATTCAGATATTAATCATATAGTTAATCTTTTTGAGATTGTCGATCTAACAAATGAGAACATTGAAACCATTGGCACTATTGAAGTTTGCCAAGGACGTAATTACTAAATCTGCTGTAGTGGCGATCGCTACTGTAGCTATTTTCTTTGCCAGCGATCTTGCTGTATCCCAATCGGCTGCTGCCTATCCCTTTTGGGCGCAACAAACTGCTCCAGAAACTCCTCGAGAAGCAACTGGTAGAATCGTTTGTGCTAACTGCCATCTAGCAGAAAAAGAAGCAGAAGTAGAGATTCCTCAGTCTGTTTTACCCGATACCGTATTTGAAGCTGTAGTCAAGATTCCTTACGATCTTGCTAGCCAACAGGTGCTAGGCGACGGTTCTAAAGGTGGTTTAAACGTTGGTGCAGTGCTAATGCTGCCTGACGGCTTTAAAATTGCTCCTGAAGACCGTATTCCTGAAGAAATGAAGGAAAAAACTAGTGGGCTGTATTTTCAAGAATACAAAGAAGGTGACGATAACGTCGTTTTGGTTGGACCTTTACCTGGTGAACAGTACCAAGAAATTACTTTCCCTGTACTTTCTCCCAATCCTAAGACAGACAAAAATATCAACTTTGGTAAGTATGCAGTTCATTTAGGTGCTAACCGTGGACGTGGACAGGTTTATCCTACTGGTGAAGCAAGCAACAACAACATGATTAAAGCTTCTGCAACTGGTACGATTGTCGCGATCGCACCTCAAGAAGCTGGTGGCTACACCGTTGATATCGATACACCAGACGGTACAGTAACTGATACTATACCTGCAGGTCCCGAACTAATCGCCGCAGAAGGTCAGCAAATTGCTGCAGGTGATGCTTTGACTAGCAATCCTAACGTGGGTGGATTTGGTCAAATGGATACTGAGGTAGTCTTGCAAAGTCCTGCTCGTATTGCAGGCTTAATGGCTTTTGCTGGCGGAATTATGATCTGCCAAATCTTGCTTGTTTTGAAGAAGAAGCAG
>JBCBEA010000443.1:0-4117 GCA_038529195.1 Cyanobacteria bacterium J06600_6 | reverse complement strand
TCTCTGGCAAGTTTTTGCATAATATTGACCACATCCCTACCAGATTTACTATCCAAGGCTGCTGTAGGTTCGTCAGCTAAAACAATTGCAGGGCGAGCAACTAATGCCCGTGCGATCGCAACTCTTTGTTTTTGTCCCCCAGATAATTTATCGGGATAATAATCAACCCGATCTGCCAAACCCACTTCCTCTAGCATTGCCACGGCGCGATCGCGCATTTCAGCCTTAGAATACTTGCCGTGTACCTCCAAACCCATCTGTACATTTTGAACAGCGGTCAAGCTGAAATGTAAATTGTGTGCTTGGAAGATGTAGCCATTGTTGCGTCTAGCTTGGACTAATTCTGCCGAACTCGCGCCACATAGTTCTTTTCCTAAAATTTTGCAGCTCCCTATTTGGGGCGATCGCAATCCACTAACTAAGGTCAATAAAGTAGTTTTACCCGAACCCGAAGGACCCGTCATTAAGATAATTTCACCGCGATCTATTTCTAAGTTGATGTCAAATAAAACCTGTTTTTGCAGTTCCCCTTTACCAAAGGAATGGTCGAGGTTTTTGATGTTTATTACTGGTTGGTTGTTCATGGATTTTTAAAAATTGATAATGGACAATGGATAATTGACAATTAGATAGGATTTATGGATCTGAAAGACAGCTATTTTTATATTGAATTTGAAATTATTAGTTTGAAAAGATTTGAGTGTTTTAAAGCAATGTTTGAGAAACTTGAGGAAGTTAAAAATGATTGGATGCAAGATATAGAAGCAGAGGAGAAAAAAAGAGATTTAGATTATCAAGATCCAGTTATATATTTCGATTGCCTTAGTTATTTAAATGATGATGCAATCGCACATTTTAGAGATACTTTTGATACCATAGTGACCAAGGCAAAGCGTATCGACAACTTTGGGAGATAACTAACTATGAGCATCGTTTGCATCCGTTTCTAAGAACTCCTGGGAATTGGGATTTCGACTCAATGTTGGATTCTATTTTTAGTGGTGACTATACATTATTTGATCTTGTTCGAGAAAAAAATAATCTTGGTTGTTTATATTACGATCCTCATGGATTTCTTTTTGGCGGTTCTGATAGTTTATGTGAATTAGTAAGGGCTTTTATCAATAAAGTTACCTATGATTCTTGGTATGAAAACGAAAATTACAAAATTGAATCTCAATGGAATTATAAGCTAGCAAAAGAGTCGAACAGGGCATTGGCTTTACTCCAGAAATATTAAAAAACTTGTAATTTTAACTATGAGATTTGTAGCTAAAAGCTAAGAGCTTTAATTAAAAAATATCGGCTGGATCGGCTGACTGAAGTTTGCGAGTGGCGATCGCCCCTGAAATACCACACATGACGATGGTTAGAATCAGAACCGTAATTGCTCTCGATGCGGGCATTACAATCGGTAAAGCCGTAGCTGTTGCGGTCAATTGATATAGCCCTACCGCCAAAATCGTGCTGGGAATGAACCCAGCCAAGGATAAAATCAGAGCCTCTTCAAGCACCACAAACAGCAGGTAAGAATTTTTATAGCCCATTGCTTTAAATGTGGCGTACTCTGCCATGTGGTCGTTTACGTCGGTAGAAAGAACCTGATAGACAATTACAATGCCGACAATGAAACCCATAGTTGTCCCCAGAGTAAACACAAAACCAATAGGAGAGCGATTTTGAATATAGGTGACTTCTTTCTCAACATATTCTTCGTGGGTATATGCCTCGACATCTTCAGGAAGATGAGCATTTAGAGCTTGTCTTACTGCTACGGGATCTTGTCCTGGTTCGAGGTTGATAATGCCTAAGTTAACCGTTCCCTGTTCTCTTCTAGGAAATAAACGTAGAAAGTTTTGATCGCTGGTCATCAATGCTCCATCATCAGCAAAAGATGCGCCGACTTCAAATAAACCGTCAATAGTTACGGTAGTGTGATCGCTTTCTGTAGTTACAGGTTGTCCCTGTTCTATGTTGGCAATTACCTCTTCATATTTTCCTCTGGAGGCGCGATCGAATAATACCGTATTGGGAATTTTTACCTTATCTAACTGGCGATTGACGACCGGTAAATTAAAGGCGGGGCGTTCTGGATCGAATCCCACCACCATCATCGAGGTTTTTTCTTTTGTTTGGGGATTGCGCCAGTCGAGCGAACCAATATAAACGGGTTCGGCAGATTCAACTCCAGGAACATCCATCGATTGGTAAAGTCGCCGTCGTGAGAAAGTAAACAGCTTATTAAAGTTAGTCGCTTGAGTACTCAGCAACACAATGTCTCCATTAACTAGCCTGGGATATTGGGTATTTGTGGTAAATAAAGCATCTTTGAATCCTAGCTGCATAAACATTAAGATGTCTGCAAAGGCAATCCCCGCTAATGCGGTTAACATCTTCATCTTGTCGTGCTTAAGCTGTAGCCAACCTAGAGGGGTGCGGTTTTTGAGTGGTTTGAACATAGTTTTTTCAATGGACAATTGATAATTGAAAATATTGATAGTACAGACAAGGCGTGCCTTGTCTCTTCAAATCTCAATCCTGGCGTTCACCTGTAAGTTAGTTAACCCCGGTACTTTCTGGCTGGATGTTTCGTCTAGTCTGATTTCTACCTCGACAACTCTGGCATCGATATTGCTGGTAGGATCGGTGTTGACTACGTTTTGCCGTTCTATTTCCAAGCCAATTTTTTCGACTGTTCCCTGTAGTTTTTCGTCGATCGCACTACTGGTAACTGTTACTGGTTGTCCGACTTTCACTTTGCCGATATCGCTTTCATAGACTTCTGCTACTACATACATTTCTTGTATTTGTCCGATTCTGGCAATACCTTCGTCGCTAGAAACTATCTCTCCTGGGCGTACTAGGGTTTTTATTACAGTTCCTACCTGGGGCGATTTGATATAGGCGCGATCTAATTCTGCTTGGGCGGTTTTGACTGCTGCTTGAGCCTGTCTAACCTCTGCTTCTGCTACTGCGACATCTACAGGGCGAACTTCAGCGATTCGATCTAGTGTGGCTTTGGCTTCTGCGATCTGTTCTTGTTGTGAAGATTTGATGCGGTTGAGATTGGCTTGCGCTTCGGCTAGCTGTTCTTGTGCCGTAGCTAGAGTTAAATATCTGCTATCTTTTTCGGAGGCAGAGATTGCCCCATCTTGATATAGCTGCTCGTAACGTTGATATTCTACCTGTGCGTTGTCTACTTCGGCTTTAATCCGCGATATGGTTGCTTCTTGAGCCATAATATTATTGCTTCTTTCTGCTTCGATTCGAGCGATCGTTGCTTCTTGCGCTCTAATTTCTCCTGTTTTTGCCCCTGCTTTGACTAAATCTAAGTTTGCCTGAGCCACTCTTACTTGTTCTTGAGCTTGGTTTAAGGCTGCTTCTAGGCGATCGCGACTATCCAGAATTGCGATCGTTTGACCCTTAGCTATTTCGTCTCCTTCTCTTACTAAAAGCTCATCGATGCGATTTCCCTCCGCAGCAGAAGAAACTGAGATCTGAATGATTTCTCCACTAGGTTCTAATCTGCCTAATGCTGTCACTGTTTTAATTTCAGGCATCATCTGAACTGGCACTTCTGATTTAGAAGTATTTGCTTGAGTCAGACGATAAACTGTTGTACCACCAGCTAATAAAGCCAGACCTATGATCAACGCGGGTATTTTCTTCACCAGAGGTTTACTAGATTTTGTTTTGTTATTTGCTGTATATTCCATCGTTATTAAAATGCTGTTTATTTCTCTACTAAACTGTTTAGTTTAATCACTTGTCATGCTACACTAAACCAAATAGTTTAGCAAGGCTTTTTTGAATCAAATATGACAAAAACCGATTTAACAAAATCAGAAACGAAGACGGAAGCCGTGCTGCAAGGAGCGATGAAAGAGTTTCTGCAAAATGGCTATGCTGGAACTAGCATGGATAAGGTCGCAAAGTCCGCAGGGGTTTCTAAAGCAACGGTATACAGTCATTTTGGCGATAAAGAAAATTTGTTTAATGCCGTGATGCAAGATTTAGTCAAAGACAAATTTCAGACAATGATGGGTTTAGAGTCACCCCAAGCTTTAGAACAAGACCCGAAGATGGTCTTATCCGCAATGGCAAATAAAATGCTAAC
>JBCBEA010000442.1:0-4129 GCA_038529195.1 Cyanobacteria bacterium J06600_6 | reverse complement strand
ATAGTCAACATTAAATTATCTGTACCCAGATTAACTAGATGCAGGTCTGGGTAAATCATGCCTTTCCTATCTTATTTTTAGTTAGCTTAATCCCTCAACGACTGACTTCGATTCCTCTTTCTCTGAGCTGCTGCATAAAGAACTCTTCTAAAGAAGGTCTTGCCAATTGAATACGAACCAGTTTCGCATCAGTATGATTGAGCTGAGTTACAAAATGATTTGGATCTACTGTTAGTTGACCGTGCCAGTATTGGTTTTCTTGAGTGAGATTGTTCATCCAAGGTGCTAAAACTTCTGAATCTCCACCAGCCACCGTTGCCTGGTAGGCGTTGCTATTGCCCAACAGGTCATCAAGAGAACCCTGACAGATTAGCTCGCCCAAAGCTAGAAAAGCAATGCGATCGCAAATTTGTTCAATGTCAGACAGAACATGAGAGTTGAAAAAGATAGTTTTGCCCTGCTGCTTGAGAGACAAGACAATTTCTTTCATCCGATAACGCCCCATCGGGTCTAGTCCCGACATCGGTTCATCCAAGAAAACAATTTCAGGGTCGTTAATTAGAGCCTGTGCCATGCCCACTCGCTGAAGCATTCCTTTCGAATACTGCTTTAGTTTTTTACGACGAGCAGTAGACTGAGCTAGTCCGACTAAGTCTAGCAACTCAGTAATTCGCTTTTTTCTTTTGGCTGTCGGAATCTGGAATAGTCCAGCGATAAAATCTAAAAACTCCCAGGCAGTTAAAAAATCATAGAGATAGGCATTTTCAGGTAAATAGCCAATTTTCTGCTTGACTTTACGATTACCGATAGGCTGACCAAAAATAACCGCTTTTCCCGTAGTTGGGCGTGTAATACCTAGAAGTGTTTTTAATAAAGTAGTTTTTCCTGCACCATTTGGACCCAATAGACCAAATGTTTCTCCGCGATAAATACTCAAAGAACAGCTTTTTAGGGACTCAATTTTTTGATTCATCCAGAAACCAGCACGATAAGTCTTGCTGAGATTCCAAGTCTGCACCACAGGAGTCGGATCGTTTGGAGAAGGAATAGATGATAAATCAGCAGAATGCATAGATTCAAGTTTGCCTAAGAAAGTATTATTTCCTCCTATAATTCCCTTCTGACAATTTTTTTAAACACTTTTTCTCAATTTCTGCCAGATAATTCACCAAAAAAACATAAAATATGTCCGTAAATTCACTTATTGTAAATATAATTTACATAGCTTACCTCGCTCAATTTTTTAGATCCCTATTTTATAAAATATGAACATTCTGTTTGTAATTACTAGAGCAGATGCCATTGGGGGCGCTCAAGTACACGTTAAAGACTTGGCTACGGCACTCCAAGCAGACAATCACAAAGTTTTGGTTCTTACGGGAGAACGAGGAGTTTACAATCAAGATTTAAAGGCAGTAGGAATAGAGTCAGTTGCCTGCCAAGATTTGCAAAAACAGATTAATCCAGTTGCTGACGGTAAGAGTTTACGCTACATCTTGCATATTATTAATCTATTTCAACCAGACTTGATTGCTGCCCATTCTAGCAAAACAGGGATTTTGGGGCGTTTAGCGAGTCAAATAACTAAAGTACCCTGTATTTTTACAGCTCATGGCTGGTCTTTTACATCAGGTATTCCCGAACCAAACCGCACAATTTTTCGCTGGCTAGAGAAATTAACTGCACCTTTTGCCGATAAGATCATTTGCGTTTCCGAATACGATCGCCAAATTGGTTTAAAAGCCAAGATGAAGTCAGAGCAGCTACTGACGATTCGCAACGGTATGAAAGATATTACCCCCAGTCTACAGGCTAATCCGAGCCAGACGGAGTCAGTCAAAATCGCTATGGTAGCTCGTTTTGATAAGCAGAAGGATCATGCAACTCTGATTGAAGCTTTTAAGGATCTCAACGCCGAATTAGTTTTAATTGGTGATGGACCGACTCTTGACCAGACTCGTCAGCGAGTCCAAGAATTAGGGATTAGCGATCGAGTATCTTTTCTCGGTTTTCGCTCTGACATTGCTGAAATTCTGGCAGAGGTACAGATCTACACCTTAGTTTCTCACTGGGAGGGTTTACCCTGCACAATTATTGAAGCGATGCGCGCAGGACTGCCTGTAGTAGCTTCTGATGTAGGAGGGGTTAAAGAAATTGTTTTGGCAGGACAGACAGGCTATGTCGTTCCCCGTCGGGACATTGCTGCTCTCAAAGAGCGACTAAACTATCTAATTGAGAATGAGCAAGCCAGAATCAGCATGGGCATCATGGGTCGCCAAAAATACGAGTCGCAACTGACTTTTAAACACATGTATGACCAAACTTTGTCGGTATACAAAACAGCGATCGCTTTAAAATCCAAGAGGCAAACAGCCAAACCGTAAGCCCATATCTTCCTCGCTATTATCTTCGCAACTACTACCCACGTAACTCAGTGAAACAACCGATTCTCCTCTCAACCCCTCATATTGGCAACCAAGAATTAGAGTTTGTGCGAGAAGCATTTGACACAAACTGGGTTGCTCCTGTAGGACCTCATATTGATGCCTTTGAGCAAGAATTTGCCCAGGTCGTTGGCTCAAAATATGCTGCTGCCTTATCATCAGGAACTGCTGCATTACATCTCGCCCTGAAACTAGCTGGTGTTGTTCCTGGGGATGAGGTTTTTTGCTCCACTTTTACCTTTATTGCTAGCGTCAGCCCGATAACATATTTAGGTGCAACTCCTGTCTTTATTGATAGCGATCGCATTTCTTGGAATATGGATCCAAACCTGCTAGCAGAAGCTTTAGCAAAAAAGGATAAGCAGGGCAAGCTGCCCAAAGCACTAGTGCTGGTTCATCTCTACGGACAAAGCGCCGATATTGAACCTATTGCTCAACTGTGCGATCGCTACGGTGTAGCTTTAATTGAAGATGCTGCCGAAGCTTTAGGTGCAACCTACAAAAACACCTCTCCTGGTACCTGGGGAAAAGCTGGCATTTTTTCCTTCAACGGCAATAAAATTATCACTACTTCGGGAGGTGGAATGCTTGTAGCCAATGATGCCAAACTTATCGAGCAGGCAAAATTCTTGGCAACCCAAGCAAGAGATCCTCAACCTCACTACGAACATACTCAAGTAGGTTTTAATTATCGATTGAGCAATATTTGTGCGGGTATTGGTCGAGGACAACTTCAAGTTTTAGCCGAAAGAGTTGCTGCCCGCCGTCGCAACTTCGACTTCTATCAACAATCATTAGGAGATCTGCCTGGGATTAAATTTATGCCAGAGGCTGATTTTGGCAAGAGTACCCGCTGGTTGAGCTGTCTTACTTTCGACCCTCAAGCAGGAGGAATCAACCGAGAGTATGTTCGTCTTCAACTCCTTGAGCAAAAAATAGAAACCCGACCTGTCTGGAAACCAATGCATTTACAGCCCGTTTTTGCTGATTGTGAATGTATTAATAACGGTGTTGCTGAAAATCTATTTCAAACAGGTTTATGTTTACCATCTGGCTCCAACCTGACACAAATTGAGCTAGAAATGGTCACATCTGAAATCCGCAAATTATATACTAAATAAATGTATTTTTAATGAAAATAAGACAAAACTTTTTATTGAATCATTATTTATTCAGCTATTATGGTTTAAGCAGATTTACGTATGTGTTCTCTCTTAAAGTAATTTTAAATAACGCCGCTAAATATAACAATTGATTATGAACTCTTCACAAACCTCTTTGGGTACCGATCAATATTGGCAAATACTAAGAAAACGTTGGCTGCCAGGCACTGCAGTTTTTTTGACAGTACTAATATTGGGTGTAGTTGCCAATACTTTGAAAAAAAGCATTTATGAAGCAAATGCCAAATTAAAATTTGATAATAATACTATCGCCAACAATCTTACGGAGGTAAACAAAGCTTTGGGTGTTTTCTCTCCCATTGCCGAACAAGGTAATCCTATCGATACTGAAGCAGAGGTGTTACGTTCAGTTCCTCTAATTAAAAAGACAATTAACGACCCAGACCTTCAGTTAAAAGATGATGAAGGAGAAAAATTAAGCGTCAATGATTTTCTCAAAAAATTAAAAGTGGGCTCGATTACTGCTACCGATATTTTGGAAGTTAGCTACATTAGTGAGGA
>JBCBEA010000441.1:0-4136 GCA_038529195.1 Cyanobacteria bacterium J06600_6 | reverse complement strand
TATCCCTGGGTGTCCATCAATAAAGTGTAGTTTGAATCTTTGGGGACATTTTGCATAGTCGGTTAAAGCCGTAACGGGAAGTTCTGATAGTCCCGAACCCACCGATTGTAATAACAGTGGCGCTGGTGTGGCTAGTCTGGTCAGTTGAGGAGTTGGGGGTAGGGCTTGAGCATCGGTGTAGGGAATAGTAAAAGTCGGAACATTAGCAGCAGCAATCCCCACCTGTAGGCGGTTGAGTTCGCCTTTATAGGGTTCGGCAGCACTCAAAAATAGATAGTCTCTGGCTCTAGTGAGGGCAACATAAAGAACTCGCACTGCTTCCTCTCGATCTCTCTGTTCCTGTAAATATTTAAGCCAGCCATACAGCACGGGCATTTGAGTTACCCCCAACTGTGTTTTACTTTTGATCGCTACCCCTAAATTTGCATCAAACAGAACAGCAGGATAGGACTTGGGACGTTCTTTACTCAGATCGGCGACGATGACCAAACCCCACTCTAAACCCTTAGCAGCATAGATCGTCATCAGTGAAACAGCATTGGTAACGGTAAGTATCGGTCTGGGGACTGCAACCTCATGCTTAAACAGTTTTTTGAGACGACGCACCACCCCAAACAAATCGTAAGTTCCCTGTTCTAAATCTTTAATCAGCTTTCCAAACCCTTGCCAGTCTGATAGCCTGCGGGCAGCACCAGGCAAGTTAGCAATCACCGCCGTATAGCCTGTCAAACGGTCGGCAAACTGTAGAAGACGAGAAGGAATTTCTACCTGGCGCAGCTTTAATAACTGCTTGAGAGTGGCGATAGGACGAGACAGTTCACTCAGTTGAGATTGTTGGAGTTCAGACCACCAGTAGCTTTCTACATCCTGAGATTTTGGTTGCCAAGTCGTCCGTAATTGAAATAATAGGCGATCGCTAATTGCAAAAAAAGGACTGCGTAACACTGCCACCAAAGTTAGATCGTCCCGTGGGTTAGCCAGCCAGCGTAATAGTGCCGTCGCATCCTTAGCTTCTCTAGTTGCCAGCAAGTTTCCACCCCCCGCAGGGGCAACAGGGACATCAATCGCTCTTAGGGCATCGCCATATACTTCTAAGGGTTTCCAGGTACGGGTCAAAATAGCAATATCTTTTGGTTCAATCGGGCGTGTTGTGCGAGTTTCCTTGTCAAATACAGGAATTTGGCGATCGAGCATCTGTTTTATTCTGGCTGCCAAATTAAATGCCTCTACGTGCTGACGCTGGGATTTATTGGGCTTGACTGGCTGATCTTCTCCTTCTTTGGTCAAGGGATCGCCAATCGTTAACACCTGGAGATAGTTAAAATTGCTGCTACCCTCTGTTTGAATTGGTTTCGAGTGTCGAAAGGCATTGAGATCTTGATGATGCTCCTTTAATAAGGGTGCAAACATCTGGTTAAACTGAGTCATTAAAGCTGCATGGGTGCGAAAGCTGGTGCTAAGAATTACCTCTTTACCGTTGTTGGCTAAAATGCGATCGCGAAACTGTTGAAAGACTCGTATATCTGCCCGACGAAAACCATAAATCGACTGTTTAATATCTCCTGCCACCGTTAACTCCGCTTTGGCTGTCAGAGTCTCAAGCAACTCCGCCTGAGTCGGGTTAGTATCCTGAAATTCATCAATTAGAAATACCTGCCAACGCTGTTGGTAATATTGCTGCACCGTCGGCTCTGTCAGTGCTTTGAGAGCGTATAGTTCCAAGTCACTAAAGGTCAACACTTTTCGCTCTAGCTTAAGCTGCTGAAGATTCGCTGTAACCTCTCGATAGGCTTCGGTAATGGCAGGCAGGATTAATTTTAAATCGTCATCCGCCTCGCTAATGGCTAAATCTAGCAGTCCTAAACTGGTCACTCGTCGAACTGCTGTTCTTAGGGTTTTAAGGGCATCCTTAACCGCCTTCATATCCTGCCAATGCTTTTTGCTGCCCACCCGAAGATTGACTTTATCAATGGTGGCAACTGCCCGATCAATTTGCACCCCAGTTTCTAAGTTAGCGATCGCCGTTAAAACATCTGTACGAACCGTCTCTAACTTATCTCCTGCTGCTCCCTGATGCTGTTCTAGGATCTCTTTACTAGGCTGCCAGGCGCGATCGCTAATTATCATTTTGACCGCCTCTAAACGGGCGTTAACAATTAGCTGCTCCCAGTCTTGAATTCCCTGCCCGAGCGCCTTATTTGCCGTGTAGGGATCGTCCAAAAGCCGTTCTAAAATATCTTTCAATAAAGAATAGGGAACTACTTGAAAAATTTCTGGGGCTAGATTAATTAGAGCCTGTTTGAGCCGATCTTCTAACCAAATTTGTCCCTCTAAATCCTCTAGTACCTGAAAATCCGCTGGGATGTTAATCACCTGAAAATGTGACTGACAAATCCTTGCCGAAAGAGCATGAATGGTACTAATTGGCGCAGCTTCCAATTCGGCAATTAGATCCAAACGTTCGGGCAACTCCTGAACTACCAAAGATCTGATTCGCGATCGCAATTCTTTAGCAGCCTTTTCAGTAAAGGTAACGGCAACTATCTCTAACGGTGACAAATGGCGATCGCGCAAATAGTATAAGTATCTCTCCGCCAGCATGTGAGTTTTGCCCGTGCCTGCTCCTGCGGTAATGACCACGCTAGATGGTGCATAGGCTGCTGCCTGCTGTTCGGGAGTCAGATTAGACATTTAGAGCCTGAATTATTTTGGTTAGCAAAGACAAAACAAATAAAAAGACCGCCTTGAGTTAAGACGATCCTAATTGAAGTTCAATTTTAGTTATACCAAATAATCAGTTACTTGACTGCCCTGCTAATGTTTCGGGCTTTTATCTATTTTCAATGCAGTGTCGCACAAGCTTCAGAAACAATACAAAAAACATTGACTACTTCTGAACGGGATGCTGTCCGTAGTAGGGTAAAACTTCTGACCAGTCAGGCTGAATTCCCTGCTGCCAATCGGCATAAGCTAAATCCAAAACCTCTGTTACCGAGGCAGCTATATTATCCTCCGCGTTAATTAGCTGATAGGGCTGCTGTAAGTCCGCTAGAGTTTGCTGCCAGACATCTTGATTCATTAGAGTATCGGGCATTTGTGTCTGAAGTCCTCGATCGCCTGTCTGATAAATACCCACAAATAACTGCTCTCGTCTTGCATCCATCTGTACTGCGATTAACTTGTCTTGCGTCATATTTTGGGCTGCGATCGCAGCTAAGTTAGAAATGCCAAATAGGGGAATATTGAGCTGCTGAGCAATAGTACGGGCAGTAACGACCCCAACGCGAGTCCCCGTAAAACCGCCTGGTCCTTTAGCTACGGCAACAAAGGCTAAATCCTGCCAAGTCTGAGGTAACAAAATACCTGCGAGATGCTGGTGTAGCTGAGATGCCAAACCACGTCCCAAATCCCAAATTTGGCTACGACTGTCCCCTGCATAATTATTAACAGCTATTCCTAGTTGTGGTGTACTGGTGTGGAGAGCGATCGCATATTTATTTTTATCTAAAACTGGCATAGAGGATCGAAAGAATTGCAAGGTTTGAAGCTTATAGCTTACAGCGACTTGAGGCGATTATCGAACAAGCAATATATCTAAATTAATATGACCACTGGTGAGACAACCACCCGCAGGTCAGGTTAGCTCTGGCAAATGGATTAAAAAGAATCTCTTTAACAGCTAACTTAACTCTTTATTAACTCTAATCAGCTTTGGCTTTATTATCTGGCTGGGGATCGTTCTCTTCGACTGGATGGTTAATCTTGCAGACTGGACAGTGCTGAGGAAAACTTTCGACCGTTACGGCGAGGTATATCTGTTTGTCGCCATGATTTATTTTATTTGCTGTTATGCCATGTTTGCTGCTATCCGTAAGTTGGAGTAGTTTGGATCATTAAAAATTGATAATTGATCCTAGCCAATCAACTGCTCGCGAGAATTAAAAAACTTTTTGTAAATTCCTTCGGTAATTAAAACCGTGGTGATGAGATTTACGAGAACGATCGCAAATAGAATCAGGATTTGGTAGGAAGCTGCATCGCGGGGATTACTACCCCCTAATACTTGTCCTGTAAACATACCTGGCAAACTAACTAAGCCAATTACTACCATGTTATTGAGGGTGGGAATCAAACCA
>JBCBEA010000440.1:0-4155 GCA_038529195.1 Cyanobacteria bacterium J06600_6 | reverse complement strand
TCTCTACATAATTCAGTATTTAAACTAAGTAAATATTCACTGAGTCTTTCTACTTACTGCATTCTTGGGATGCACTCTATGACCCCCGACAGCGCAGGTGAGCCAACAGGTGAAATCGCAACGGAAATTAATTCTGCTTTTGGCGACTTCGCTACTTTTCAAGCTGACTTCAATACTGCAGGAAAAACCCAGTTTGGTAGCGGTTGGGCATGGTTGGTCATGAACCCTGACGGCTCTTTAGAAGTTACGAGTACGGCAAATCAAGACAGTCCTTTACTAGAAGGTAAATATCCCATTATGGGCAACGATGTTTGGGAACATGCCTACTATCTCAAATATCAGAATAAGCGAGGGGACTACCTAGACGCATGGTGGAATGTGATCAACTGGGATGAGGTCAATAGTCGCTTGCAGGCTGCGGAAAGCTTTTTTAATAACTAATAGCTAACTATTAATTATTAGTCATGGGCATGAGCGCTCAACCTTTGATCGCTCTCAAATAGAATTACCATCTACCCAGATAGTGGTAACATCATTAACTTAAATCATTAATTTGAATCGATTGATCGCCAAAGTAAACTTTGAACTTGAGGTTCAAGGTTCAAGACTATACTTCAATCCTTCTGCCCTCTGCCCTCTGCCCTCTGCCTTCTACAAAATCTTTAAGTGTTATGCCCAAACAGAACTTAGTGTCATAGCCAACCTGCTTTTGCTGCTACTGCGACACCAATTACTCGAATTTTTTTTTGTCGCAGCATTTTCGTTGCTTCTTTTACAGTTGTACCTGTGGTATGAATATCATCAATCAACAGAACAGGATGCTTAGGTAGTTTGGCGCCTACTCTTAATGCACCATCTAAGTTTTTTGCTCGCTCTTGAGTATTTTTCAACTCGAACATTGCTGCTGTAGCCCTAATCCTGATTAGAGTTTGAGTCTGCAACTGATATCCCGTAACCTGACAAAAACTGCGAGCAATAATTTCTGCCTGATTAAAGCCACGCAATCTTTGTTTTTGGGGATGCATGGGAATTGGCACAACCGTAATTTTAAAATCTGGTTTAGTTAAGTCAGCATCAGACCAAGCCTTGCCCAACAGAGTTCCCAGCATCTCCGCAATTTGTGGCTTTTGCTCATATTTCATTCGAGCGATCGCTCTTTTTAACTGTCCGTCATATTTACCCCAGGCAAATGTAGATTGAGCCTGGTATAGTTCTAGACGATTTTCTCGCATTAGCTGATGGCTGGATAAGCTCGGCTGGCAATACTCACACAAATAATTGGCTGTAGAGCGATCGCAAAATGCACAGGGGGATTCTAGAAAAACTGAGAGCAATTGGTTAAGCATATCCCTAGCTTTCCCAGAATCAATTTAAGTTTTCATCTACTGCCCTAATTTATTACTTGTTATAGTTCATAACCATCTCTAGACGAGATAGGGCACTGGTTGCCGATTCTTGAAGGTAGGGATCGACAGAGGTATCTTGGCTTAATTTAGTTAATACTTCTACTCCTCTTGGGTCACCCATCGAACCCAGAGCATTAATAATCGAGATCTGAACTACTATATTTTCCGTGGTGTTAAATGCTTCCACCAAGCGATCGAATACTGGAGGACCGATCTCACCCAAGGTCATCACTGCGGGTATATTCACAACAGGATTAGGGTCGTTTAAGGCCTGCATTAAACCCTGAATACCCTCCTCAGGCATTGGTACGTCCGGATGATTAACTGCAATTTGAGCCAGAACTTTAGCACAGCTAGAGCGTACAGTCGGGTTCTCACTATTGAGCAGTAAGTCTACAACAGGAGTTACCACATCCGCACCAATTACGCCTAAGGTTTTTACTGCTGCTCGCCGATAGAGAACGTTTTCTTGATCCAAGATGCCGATTAAACGGGGAATTGTCTCTTCGTCTCTTGCTTCAGCTATTTCCCTCATTGCCTTGGAACGCAAATTAGGATTTGGATGCTTAAGCTTCTCAAATAAAGCGTCTATAGTCATTGAATTATATAGCTTCTGATTAACTTTTTGACTTTACAAACCAGACTATTTTAAACTGTTTTAGTCGGCTAGTTATCAAGAAAATTATATATACAACGAAGGCTTTAAGACTGATACCAAAACCTACTAAAGTCATAGCAGCAGACCTAAAGCCTCCATTATTGCAGCAGCAATATCATCTAGATATTATCTGCTTAATCGCTCAAACTCTTAGGAAAGAGAATTGATTACATAGTCAAGAAGAGCATTGTACTCAACTAGAGCTTGTGAAGACATGTCGCGAGGAGCACATCCACGGTTACGCGCAAAAGTCAAAGCTTCTACATAAGGAGCAGTAGGCAAGTTTAATGCACGGTAAACTTCACGCTGACCTGCAATACCCCACTCGTCCAAAGGACCAGTACCACCAACTACTAGACAGTAGTTAACTAGGCGCATGTAGTGTTTGATGTCACGAAGACATTTGCTTTTGAAAGTGTCAGTAGAGTTAGCTTGACCAGCATCGTTTAAGTAGGAATACTTTTTGATGCAGGCATCGTAAGCTTCTTGAGCAACGTTATCGATGTTGCCAGCTAGTTTTTCAGCAGCTTCCATACGAGCAGCAGCACGTTGAAGACTACCTTGAACTGACTCTAGGTCAGAAGTAGTGGGAAAGCGTCCTGCAGCGTCAGCAGCAGTAACAACTGTAGTTACAACAGATTTCATAGTATTGGATATCTCCTAGATTACTTAATTCTAAAAGCAGACAATTAAGTTTGCTTTCCGCCAATTGTTTTAGATTGATTGGCTAAAATCAAAGGGGTTTTCTAGCTAAGAGCAGAAATAACGCGGTCGAAGTAGCTAGCTGCTTCAGAAGTGATAGCAGAGCAATCGCCATCGATCATTTCATTTTTCTTGTATCTAGAGCCACCAGCAGCTTCACTGTTTGTGCCGTTGATGTGAGCTAGAGAAGCAGCTTTCATAATGCCAACTGCACGACCTGTAGACTGAAGAGGTACACCAAGAGCAGTGTAAGTTTCTTTCAAGCCATTTAAACAACGGTCTTCTAGTACGGAAGCATCACCAGAAAGAACTGCATAAGTGATGTAACGTAGAACGATTTCACCATCACGCAGACATGCAGCCATGCGACGGTTAGGGTAGCAGTTACCACCAGCTTGAATCAAGCCTTGGTTTTCGCAAATCATACCAGCAACAGCATCAGATACGATACAGCTAGCATTACTAGCAATTACGTTAACTGCGTCTAGGCGTTTGTTTCCTTCAGAAATAAAGTTTTTTAGAGATTGTAGTTCGTCTCCACCAATACAAGCAGTTTTACTGTCTGCACTTACTACAGCTCTGGAAAAAGCGTCAAGCATTGAGCTCTCCTTAATTGTGACAACAAATTTAGTTTTTAATTATTTTGACGGGCAAATTTAATTCATCCGTCGATAACGAACATAAAAGATTAAGCCCACCATAGTCCTCTTTATTAAAAACAAAGTAATAATCTGTAATGTTTAAGTAAATCTTGTTACAGTTTGCTAATTTATTGTCCTGAAAAACTTAGCTTTAACTATGCCAAATCATCACACGAAATACTTTTGAGAAAATCAAAATAACAACACAATGCTTGATTTTTCTTAATAATTAGCTCTTTATTCCGTAGATTTGAAATCAGATAAAGCTGCATTTGACCGACAATATTTCCCGAGCCAAGTTACACCACCGAGCGATCGCATCGGTAGAACAACCAAGTCATCTTCTGAAACAGATAAATCAACGCTAATTCCCGCTCCGTCTAGACCCAGAATTTGGAATAAAGGCTGTAAGTTTTGAGTTTCAAATCGCACTTTACACATTCCTCTTAGCCACTTTAATTGATTTTGCAGCGGTGCGATCGCCTCAGCCCGAACAGCGCGAATCGTTGCCTGAACTTCAGGAGATTCTTTAGCAATTAGCTTTTCCAAAGCTTGGGGATCTGCTCCTAAACCAGCAGATAGCTCAACTGTTTCATAAAACATGGGTAGAACAAAATGTTCAACCAAACCCACAACTCCTTGAACAATCGAGATAAACTGACCAGCCTGTAGATGTATCGTTATTTCTCCATTGGCGCTTTCTACCTTGACTAAACCTGCGGGACTATCGGTTAGAACTCCAATCAAA
>JBCBEA010000439.1:0-4174 GCA_038529195.1 Cyanobacteria bacterium J06600_6 | reverse complement strand
ATATTTCTCTTACCGTTGCTTCAATAAACTGCCAGTAACCGACTTCCTCTGGCAAGATATCTCTCGTTCCTCTTAATGCTTGAATCATTTATTAGTAGTTACCCTGAAAACCAGTCCTTGATTGACTCGATGATTAGTTATCAATTATTACAGTAATCGCTCAAAAAAATTATTTGTCTGAGGAGCAAATATTCTTTAACTTGCCGTTGGCGCACTCTCTATCTAGCACTGTTGAGAGTCTAGCTTTTTAAATAGTTAATGTAGTTTGTGTGAAGTTTTCAACAAGATATTCAAGCGATCGCCTGTGTGGCTATATATTTGCTAAAGCCAGCTTTTTTTAGCTTGAAAAACTCAGAAATAAATTATGTTTCTCCGTAAAAATACATATAAGAAGTAATAAAAATCTAGTTGATGAGTTATTGCTAACAGCATTTAGATATTATTTTGGTTAAACTCAGTTGGAATAATTTAGGAAATGATAGGCTTTGAAGATAGTTGAGTCTCAATATTGTCCTGCATAAGCACTCCGCATCTTATAGCTAGTTAACATAACTATCTTTTAGCAATTAAAAGATCACAAAAAATCAATATGATTGAGGATTTAAAGCAGCATAAAAGTAGTCTGACGATCCAAATACTAGTTTAATTTTTACGGATCAAGGTTATATCACTGCAATAAGATCCAATGATATTTAAAACCAAAGACAAAAAACAGGAAAATATTGATCGAAGATAGTGTTATCATCTTTTCAAACCTTTTTTTTCAAACATTTGTCGAAAACTTGACTCAATCTTTAAACATATAGACAAAATTAATCGCTAAAATTGTTGAAGTCAGCATAGTCCTCGTTTACTTCAATCTCTTGAAGAGTTTTCCATCCAGGAAGCCAAAGGGAATCGTCCTTAAGTTGAGACGCATTCAGCCAAAAGCGAGTTTGGGGATCGCAAGAGGCTACCATTTCGGCAAAGATCCATTTATCTTGATTTTTGCGATTGACTACCTGAAAATGTCGCCATCCCCACGTTTTTTGGATCGCCGTCCATTTTGAACCAACTAAGTAAGGGAACTTCTGTTTTCGCTTTTTCGACATTTTAACCTCAAGAGATAATAATGATTGTCTAGTCGCAATAATCTACTCTTTTTCATTGTGATATTTTTATGAAAACTACATCTGTTTTGTATCAATTATTTTTAGAAAAAATTAATAGCTACAGTGCGATCGCTCTATCTCTCTGTTTAGCTCTAGCACCTACCGCTGCATTTGCTCAAGACAACACAATTAAACTACAGGACACTGGTTCTGAAAAAGCTGCTCCAGACTTCGATAAGCCCATCAATTATCGAGATCTACCGCCTTTAGATAATTCTGAGTTTCCTAACTCCGACACAAACCCTGGAGTTGCTCCTCTCCCTGCTGCCACTCCAGAATTTGCTACCGACGAGACAGACTATACTCTTGGTGCAGGAGACAGAATCAACTTGGATATTTTCCAGGTGGAAGAATATAGTGGCGAGTACCCTGTGTTGGTTGACGGCACAATTAGCTTACCGTTAGTTGGTCGTGTTGATGTTAGAGGTTTGAGTCTAGAAGAGACATCAGAAACAGTATCCAAAGAATATGCAACTTACCTCAAGCGACCAATCATTACAGTTGGCTTAGTTGCACCTCGTCCTCTCAGAATTGGTATCGCTGGAGAAGTAGATAATCCTGGTGCCTATGAAGTGTCTCTAACTCCTGACAATCCTCAGTTTCCTACCGTTACAGATCTATTAGAGCAGGCTGGCGGGATTACAACCATTGCTGATGTGCGTAACGTTCGAGTTACAAGACAAAAGGGTGGCAAGGATATCACTTACAACGCTAACCTCTGGGACTTGTTAACTAAGAATCAAATTAGACAGGATATTTCTTTACGTGATGGCGACACCATATTCATCCCCACTACTGATGAAATTAATACGTCAGAGTTAGATCGTTTAGCTCAAGCAAGCTTTGGTTTACAGTCGGACAAGCCAATCAAGGTTGCCGTAGTTGGCGAAATATATCGTCCTGGTTCTCACTTTGTGCAGCCTGAATTGTTAAGCCGCGACACTAATAATGGTGCAAACCAAGGTAAGCGCGAATCTATTCCTCCTAGACTTTCTCAAGCAATTAGTGCTGCTGACGGTATTAAGCCTTTAGCGGATATTAAAGAAGTACAGGTAAGACGCACCTCCTGGAATGGAGATGAGAAAGTGATCAACGTCAGCCTTTGGGACGTGATTGCCAGTGGCGATACCAGTCAGGACATTATTCTGCAAGAAGGAGATAAAATTACCATTCCCAAAGCAACGGCTTTGAGCGAAGCGGACAGACAGAAAACTGCTGAGGGTACTTTCTCTCCAGAAGAAATTACGGTAAACGTAGTGGGAGAGGTCGTTGCTCCGGGTCCAGTACAGGTAAAACCAAACACACCTCTTAACCAAGCTATTTTAGCTGCAGGTGGTTTTGATGCAAGACGTGCCAATAAGAGCGAGGTTGAGTTAGTCAGTCTAAAACCTGACGGTACAGTAGACAAGCGCAAGATTAAGATAGACTTGGGAGCAGAGGTAAACGAAGAGACTAACCCTGTGCTTGGACAAAATGATGTTGTTGTTGTTAATCGTTCTGGCGGGACGGCGACGACTGATAGTATTGGACAGGTCACTAGTCCCCTTGGCGGTTTGCTAGGTATATTTAGAGGCATCTTCTAAACTAAGACCATAATGTTATGTTGTAACCTATTGCTCTGCTGCTGCAGCTTGTCAGGGCAATAGGTTATTATGCGACTACTAATTTGACCGCAGGAAAGATAGCCCTAAAGGATAAGCCTTCGGATAAGGTTTCCTTGCCATCTATTAGATTGCGGTGTTGACATAATCCGTGTTGTGAGGATTGAATAATAATGCCCGATAGAAGTCCAGATCGTTCTACCTATCTTCCTTTGAAGAGTCAAAACGGTAATGGAATAAGTCAGAGAAACGGAAGTAATTCGTATTCTTACTCCCTGCCTGTAGTCAATCAGACAGTGGAAGCTGACGGAGATAGTATCGATCTGCGCCAGCTCAGCAACATGTTTAAACACCGTTGGCGTTTAATTAGTGCGATCGTGGCAGGAGTGACGGCAACAGCAACAATTTTTACCTTTAATCAAGAAGCGAAATACAAGGGCAGTTTTAAACTATTAGTCGAACCTGTAACTGAAGAGCAGGAAGATACTCTTTCAGTATTGCAACAGAATTTAGGAGGATTAGATTATGAAACTCAAATTGAGGTTTTACGTAGTCCTCGCGTCCTCAATCCGATTATTAAAGATCTGGCAGCAAAGTACCCAGATATTGAATACGCAGAGCTAATCAAGCCCAAAAAGTCACCTCTCAAGATAGAGCAGCTTGATGAAACTAAAATCTTGGAGGTTTCTTTAACAGACAACGATCCAAATAAAATTCAGTTTGTTCTGGACAATCTTGCTGAAGCCTACCTGCGTTATTCTCTGGAAGAGAAGAGAATGGAGATCAAACAGGGAATTGACTTTGTAGAAAGCCAGTTACCAGAGGTCAGGGAGAGAGTTGATGACTTACAGGGACAGGTACAAAAGTTTCGTCAACGTTACAATCTACTAGATCCAGAACAGCAGGCAGAAATTTTGGCATCCCAAGGTGTGGAGTATGAGCAGAAATTTTTTGATACTCAAACTCAGCTAAAGGAAACGAGGTCTTTATATGCTCTATTGCAAAATCAGTTGGGTTTAAATCCTCAGCAGGCATTAGCAGCTAGCTATCTGAGTGAATCTCCCCGATATCAAAATTTATTAAATGAGCTACAGAAAGTTGAAGTCGAGCTGGCTCAAGAATCATCGCGCTTTTCGGCGGATAATCCTGTAGTCCAAAGTTTAGAAGAAAAAAAAGCTAGTTTAAACGTTCTGCTAGAACAAGAAGCGAGTGGCGTACTAGGTCAGAATTTGGCTAGTTCTGTCGATAACTCTTCTAATCTGACTTCTCCCAGCAGTCTGCGTTTAGAGCTGAATCAGAAGTATATTCAGGCAGCTAATGAAATTCAAATCTTGGAATTAAGAGAGCAAGTTTTACAAGATGCGATCGCCGATTTTGATCGTTTAATCAGACAAATGCCCGTAATTGCTAGGCAGTATACGG
>JBCBEA010000438.1:0-4176 GCA_038529195.1 Cyanobacteria bacterium J06600_6 | reverse complement strand
TACTCCCACAGAGTATTTAGCATTTGAATCAGAGTCAGAAGTCAAGCACGAATATCGAGACGGGGAAATTATTGAAATGACAGGCGGTACTCCCAATCATAATGATATTGCCACTAACTTCTGTGTTTTTCTCAAGCTAGCTTTAAGAGGCAAAAGCGATAAGGTTTTTATGTCGGATCTGCGTCTGTGGATTCCGCAGTTTAATATTTTTACCTATCCCGATGTGATGGTGACGAAAGGGCAACCTGTATTGCTGGACGATCGCAGCGATACGGTCACAAATCCCAGTTTAATGATTGAAGTATTGTCCAAAAGCACCAAAAACTACGATAAGGGTGATAAGTTCGACTACTATCGTTCCATTCCTACATTTAGTGAATATATTCTAGTTGACCAATATCGCTATAGTGTTCAGCAATATGCTAAGGCTGATGATGGTAGGTGGTGGCTAAATGAATATCAGGCAGTAGAGGATAATTTTACTCTTGTCAGTCTGGATTTGGAAATTGGCTTAAAAGATATCTACGAAGAAATTGTTTTTAGTTAAGTACGGGAAGCATCAGTAACAAAGAGAAAATACCTGCACCCAATAAACCAGCGACGGGTAATGTTACGACCCAAGCGAGTACTACAGACTTAATCGTCTCCCACTTAACATCCTGATTGCGAGAAGCCAAACCAATCCCAATTATGCTACCGACTAAAGCATGAGAAGTCGAAACGGGTAGACCAATGCGAGAGGCAATTAGAATCGTGCTGGCGGTGGCAAGTTCGGCACAAAACCCTGTACTGGGGACAAGGGAAATAATATTTTCTCCCACGGTAGCAATTACTTTTTTCCCCTGTACTGCTAAACCTGCAACGATACCCAAACCACCTAAGACTAAAATCCAGAGGGGTATATCTAAACTATCTATAGGTACGATGCCAGTATTTAAAATAAAGACTATTGCTGCCAAAGGTGCGATCGCATTTCCCACATCGTTTGAACCATGAGCAAACGCCACAAAACAGGCACTCATTACCTGAAACTTGCCCATCAGTCTTTCCAGCATCCGAATTTCAATTTCTCGCTGACGATAATCTTTAAATTTATACCAGGCATAGTTCAAAATCCCTCCCGTAGCAATAAAGCCGATACTTAAACTAACAGTTCTTTCAGGTAGAGGAATATAGTTAAATACGGGTAGCTGGACAATGGTAGGCAAAACAATAATGCCAAACACTGCTACTAGTGCAGCACTTAATATAGGAATCCATTCGAGTAACTGCTGTTGAGTATCATCCTGTTCAAAAAGCCAGTAGCGCAACAAACTATATAAACTGGCTGCGACGATCGCACTAACTAAAGGCGTAATAATCCAGCCCAAGCAAATTAGACCAATATTACTCCAGGCGATCGCTTCTTTGCCAATTGCCACCCAGCTAAAACCTGCGATCGCACCGACAACCGCATGAGAAGAAGCAACGGGTAAACCCTGGCTAGTAGCTACCTGTAACCAAATGCCACAGGCAAGTAATACTGCCACCATCCCTAGTAAAAATGTTTGAGGCGTATCTGCAAATAAGGTCGGATTGGCTACCTTCGTGGCGAGTGTCGCGGATACTTGCTTGCCAAATATTACCGCGCCAGTAAACTCTAAAATCCCAGCAATAATAATGGCTTGAGTCAGAGTGATGGCTTTTGAACCTACCGATGTACCCATTGAGTTTGCCACGTCATTTGCCCCCAAATTCCAGGCGACATAGGCAGCAAGCAGGGAAACTAAAGAGAGGTAAATTAAAGTATTAGACAAGGGTTTTGAAATAGCTCTATATCTACACGGTAGATCGGTTTTGTAACAGGAGACAATAGACCGACGATACAAGCTGCAATTAATTAGTCAATCATCAGGAAATTAATTCTATTGCTGAGAAGAGGGACTTCTGTGGATCAGCAGTTAGAATCGCGGTTGATGTTTAGCGGTATTCTTTACCGTGGTTTTCCAGATGAAAAATATTCAAGACAGAAGACTGATATTACTACTGAGTCTATTGGTGACGATGGCAACAGTGAACCTCCCCCCTGCTTTCAGTTCAGAAATACCCACATCAAACGATATAGATGGTCTTATTCTTCCTCCTGTCCATCCTGATGTATCAGCAGGCGAAATATATTATCACCAATTTTCAGTAGACAGTGCTTTAGGAGATGCGATCAGCATTAAAGATGCTCTAAATGGTTTCTATGAGTTAACCCGCAAAGTTACCTCTGCGTTTGGAGAGTCCGCAGTTAGTCATATAGATTATACGAGTCTAGAAATACAAACCATCGGCTTTCCTAACTGGTTAAATACTCTCACCGGTACAATTTACAAACAAAATTATCAGATCAAAAGGCTAGAGTTGCAGCTAGCACAGAAGCAATTTAGCGATCGCGAAATAGATCGGGCAACCCTAGACACAAAAAAAGCTAATTATCTCCAGGCAAAAAAAGATTTCCAGAGTTTCTGGCGATCGTTTCAGGTTGTTGATTAATCTGTCCTTTATTCTCCTAGTCTCCTATTCCCTTACTTATCCTTCTACTTCCTTACTCTCTCCCCTACTACTTGCTACCTACTACCTAACCAATTACAAACAAACAAAAATTAATCAATTGGCATTGGGAATTACGATAGGCTAGATCGCGTGATTATTTGATTTTTTTAGCATACTTCCTATGACAACCTCCGTTGAAACTGATAAGCGTACTGTTCGCATTGGTACTCGCAAAAGCCAGCTTGCTTTGGTGCAGACTTACTGGGTAAAAGCCGAGTTAGAAAAGCATTTTCCCGATATCAGTTTTGAGGTTGAGGAAATGAGTACCAAGGGCGATAAAATTCTCGATGTTCCCCTGGCGAAAATTGGCGACAAGGGTTTATTTACCAAAGAATTAGAGGTGGGAATGCTCAACAATACCACCGACTTTGCGGTACATTCCCTCAAAGATCTGCCGACCAATCTCCCCGAAGGTTTGATGCTGGGTTGCGTTAGTAAGCGAGTCGATCCCGCCGATGCTTTAGTAGTGCATGAGAAGAACAAAGACAAGCAGCTAGAAACCTTACCCGCAGGTTCAGTAATTGGCACATCTTCTCTCAGACGTCTAGCTCAACTGCGTCATCATTATCCTCACCTAGAGTTTAAAGATATTCGCGGTAACGTTAATACTCGTCTAGCCAAGCTGGATGCGGGGGAGTATGACGGTATTATTCTGGCGGTGGCTGGTTTACAGCGTTTAGATATGGGCGATCGCATTCATCAAAATATTTCTCCTGATATTTCTCTGCACGCCGTTGGGCAAGGTGCATTAGGTATTGAGTGTCGCGAGGGAGATGAAGAAATTCTTAAGATCCTTAAAGTTCTTGAAGATGCCGATAGTTGCGATCGCGTTTTGGCAGAAAGGTCTTTTCTGAGAGAGCTAGAAGGGGGATGTCAAGTACCGATTGGCGTTAATACCCAAATTGATGGCGACAATCTAACCTTGGTTGGGATGGTTGCGAGTCTCGATGGCAAACAGTTATTGCGGGACACCGTAAGCGGTAACAGAAGCCAGTCTGAAGCGTTAGGTCTAGAATTAGCAGGCAAATTAAAAGAACAGGGTGCAGGAGAGATTTTGGCGAAGATTTTTGCCGAAGTCGGACGAGGTTAACCAAAAATAAACTCAAAAAATATAGACTTACTTTGACTCTATAGAAAATATCGAGTATCACGTAATAGTCTAATTAAATTTTTGAATCCTAAAAATGATGAATATTAAATCCCTAGCTGTTCCTACATTCGTAGCTATGTCCTTAGTGTTTACAGCTTGTGCTGGCAACCAAACAATCGAAACTCCTGATGCTGTAGATGGTGCAGCACAGGATGGAATTGAAGGTGTTGAGCAAGGCGTTAATGATGCTGGTGATGCTATCAAAGGCGGTATTGACGGTCTAAAAAATAGTGCAGAAGATGCTGGTAGTGCAATTGAAGATGGTGCTAAAGGCTTAGGTAAAGGCGTTGAAGACGCTGCTGGCACTGCTAAAGATGGTCTAGAGCAAGGTATCGAAGATGCTGGCAATGTTGTTGAAGACCTGGGTAATGAGCTTCCTGGTGCTGAAACTGAAGCTGAATAAGAAACTTGATCGATGGACAATTGATAATGGACAATTATCAATTCAT
>JBCBEA010000437.1:0-4184 GCA_038529195.1 Cyanobacteria bacterium J06600_6 | reverse complement strand
GATCGCCGAAAATAAGAACACTTCAGCAGCTACAACCAGAAAAATCATAGAAAAATTGCTGAGCTGTTCCTGTCATCATGTTATTAAGTACGTTGCTCGCAACTCGCATACCCCAGAAAGCATTTTAATTAGCTGGTCTTCTTCAAAATATTACCAGAAATTCTATCCCGATCTAGCTCAAAATCCTAGTATGCCGCCTATTATTCTTGATCGCTTGGCGAAGAAAAAACTTAATTACAAAGTAGCATTAGGTTTAGTAAAAAACTCTCGGATATCAGCAGAAATAATTGAGAGTTTGTTCGCAATATATCAATATGTTTGGGACTATAAATATCTTTGTAAATTTAATAAAGCGATCGCTTGCAATCCAAATACTCCTAGCAGCATATTAGATAGAATCAAATTCTATAGAGATAACTATGGCAATAGTTTTTATTTAGCACAGCATCGTAATACTTCTGAAAAAACCCTGATTTCTATATCTAAATATCATCCACAATACGGTTCAATTTTGCTCAAGCATCCCAATCTCCCATCTATCGCTCTAGAGAATATTCTCAATAGAAAAGCAACAAGTTTTCAGATTAGCGATCGCAAATTTGCAGCCAGATATCCCCACACGCCAATATCGCTGTTAGAAAAGTTAGCTCAGGACAAAGATTATGGAGTTCGGAGGGCAGCGCAGTATCGATTAGAGCAATACAATAATTCGGGCGATCACGATTAATTTCTATTGGCTGAAATTTCCGCTTCAATAATATCGGCGGCAGTTTTGACTCCTCCCGCCTGTTCAATTTCTGCTTTTAGCTTCAACGCATTCTGACGATATTCTGGTTGCGATAGGACTTTAGTAATTGCTGCTTTTAAGCTGTCTACATTGCACTTATTTAGCTCGACTACTTCACCCGTCTGCGTATAGGCAATTCGGGCTGCTACGGCGGGCTGATCGTTGGTAACGGGGATAGCTACCATTGGTACGCCGTTACTTAAAGATTCTAAAGTTGTATTCATTCCTGCATGGGTAATGCAAAGGCTAGCGCGTTCGAGTAAAGCTAACTGGGGTGCAGCTTTAACAACAATTGGTTTACCAGGCACATAGCCCAATTCTTCGGGTTCGCTTGCTCCTCCCAGCGATATGACTAGCTCTACATCCAAACCTAAACAGGCGTAGGTAATCTGAATAAAAACCCAAAGGATCTTATTTTGTATTGTTCCTAGAGAGGCATAAATTAGGGGTTTGTCAGTTAGCTGTTCCCAGGGGAAGGGAATCTCGGCACGAGCAGAATCATTAACCAGAGGTCCGACAAAATGGAAGTAGTCTGGTAATTCTCGGCGAGGAAACTCAAAAGACGATGGTTGCTGACTGATAATTGCCCGCTTAGACCAAATATCTAGAGGTTCTCTACTAGAAATTGGCGCAAGACCCCACTTTTTGCGGTATTCATTGACGATTAGCTGCACTGGTAAACCAGCCACTTTCAGGAAGCCAGTACCAAGCTGATTGCGTAACTGTCCAAACCATGAGGGGTCATAATCCCAGCCTAGTAGGGTTGGTGGAACGCTAGGTTCTGAGTTAAGCAGCAGCGCATTACAGATCGTGATGTAGGGAAGATTTGTATATTCGGCGATGGTCGATCCTTCTAATAAAACCTGATCGATTAGCAGAAACTCAATTTCTGCCTGCTTAATAGCTGCGGGGATATCTTTTAAAACTGTGGTTGTTCCCTGACGAAATAAATCAATCGTATAAAGTAAAGCGGGAATACCGTTTAACTCTCCCAAACGCTTTTGCGATTGCCCGACGCTACCCAAAGGATATTCGGCTACACCAAGAGGATAAAAATCTAGATCCGCAGCCACAGCGTAAGATTCAACATCGGGTAAGCCAAACAAAGTAACCTGATGTCCTCGCTGGCGAAGTTCGTAACCCAAAGCACTGATTGGATTAAGGTGACCTGTACCGGGAGGACAAAGAAGACCAAATTTCATAAGTTAGGGGCGGAGGGGATTGCTCCGCCTGTATAAATTGTTACTAATAGATTAGCAACCTTTGAACTACTTATTAAACTCAATCTGAGACACTAAACCATAGACCGCAGAGGTTTCTTTTACTGGCGCAGCAGGAGGCTGAATCTCTGACACAGCTGCTTTTAGTTCTGTCAAACTAGCGGTAATCATTTGATGTCCGTTAGGATCTGCTTGGCTTTTTACATCAGCAACAGTTTGATATAGCTGATCGGCGCTATCAATAAAGCCTTTCGAGGTTTGATACATGCTTATATCTGCGAACTGACCATCGACAATTGCTGCATCGTACTTTTTAGCTGCATTTTTGAGAATCGCAACCACTGTGTCTAGGATAAACTCAGGAGAGTTTTGCTGTTCTGTAGGAATAACGGCGATCGCATTGTCAACAGCAGTTATAGATTCGTCAAGTAAAGAATTTACTTCAGGTAATTTTGGTGCTGTCTTAACCAGACTTTGTAATTGAGTTAGAGCTACTTTAAAGTCTTCTGCTCCTCTTTCTGATAAGACTGCTTCAATATCACCATATGACTTTACCGATTTTTCAATCTGGGGTACAGACTGCTGATAATCTTCCTCAGCTAGCAGTGCATCCAATGTATTTAAACGACCTTTAATCATACTAAGAGCAGCGATATAGTCTACATCTGGATTGCCAGTAGATACAGCACCTTCACCGCCTTCGCCACCTTCGCCACCTTCGCCACCTTCACCGCCTTCAGCACCTTCAGCACCTTCGCCACCTTCACCACCTTCACCACCTTCAGCACCTTCACCACCTTCAGCACCTTCACCACCTTCACCGCCTTCAGCACCTTCGCCACCTTCACCGCCTTCGCCACCTTCAGCACCTTCAGCAATTAACCATTCAGTAGTAGATTCATCTAATATTTCAGCACCTTGCGCTTCGACAGGCAGAACACTCATGTTGATAGCTGCTGCACAACCCAATGCTAGGAATAATTCGACAGTTTTAATATTAGTAGACATAGTATTTTTTATTAGTACTTATTCTTAATTATCCAGAAATAGTACTGTACTACTATTGATAATTTAAGTCAATTATTTTAGAAAGCGATATTTTGGCTAAACCATACATAAAGTTGTCAGCATTAAATATCGACAAAACAACTGAAATGTGAAGAAATTAATTAAGACAACTATCTGTTTGCAGTCAACAAAGTGAGATTTCCATATCTTGCAAATAGAACGATCGCGCTAATAAGCAAAATCGTCGGAAAGATAATTCTGGCTGCTAAGATTAAACGCCGAATAGCCTTGGGGTTCTTGTGTATTTCTGGTCGATTGCCAATCACCACTAGCAATAGCTCAAAAATGATCAGACCGTAGATGACATAAAAGGCATAGTCTAAAGCAACGACATAGCCGATCCCCTCAGGTAAACCTTCCAGCAGACTGAGATGAAAAAAGACAATCGCCAGTAGCGTTCCGCTAACTGCTTCTACGGAAATAGCCTCAAAGGGAAGATATAGCAGGAGGTATGAGAGGGCAATGAAAAACAGTAACGGTAGTAAGTTTTTAATACTGAAGTTTATTGTATCTCTTTTGATGCCAATTACAGCATTGAATCGGGAATACTGTAGCGTTGAATCAGCATCAAATAAGCGAGGATTGCCCAGAGTCGAATCGTTAACAAGGGTATCGGGAAAAAAGTTTACCTCACTTACTTTCCAGTCGCTGATTGTGTCAAAAACTTTAGCCTCTTTCCAGTTGTTGAGAACTTCTTGGGCGACAGTATCCCGCATTCCGACTACGTCAACTACATAGATTAAATCCTCCCTAGTTTGAGTAGCATGACGAAAACGCACAGCTAAATTTTGGCGATCAAAAGGATAATCATTAAACCAAAACTCCTCCTGGAAATCGGCTTTAATCCGATAGACTCGATACTTAATTCCGTTGACTGATTCACTGTTAATAGGTGCATCCAGCTCTAGTTTATCTCCAGAGTCCATGCGATCTGTACCATAGTTAATAAATTCAATTTCATCAGCATTAATATCCCCCTGAAAACGAAACCAAAGATAAAAATCGACCAGATAAGATGAGGTTTTTTCATCTAAATTCCGAATCTCATTAATATCAATACCGGTATAAACAATATTGGTACGATGGCGATATTTGCCGTCAATCAGCAT
>JBCBEA010000436.1:0-4186 GCA_038529195.1 Cyanobacteria bacterium J06600_6 | reverse complement strand
GTTGAAATCATTAGCAAATCGAAAGTCAAATCAAAATTAGAAGAGTGTGAGCTAAAAACAACTGTAGACGATACTTCTTATTTAGAATCGACTGTTTAAATTTCATCAAAACGCCCTAAACATAAAACGGATTTGATAAAAAACCACAAAACAGATCGAATAAACCATCAATCAGGAAAATATTCGATCTGTCACCACTTAATTAATTCCGCATCAAGCTAAATATCACTGTTTACGTGAATTACTTAGGATCAGGAGCTACTTGACTGGGATTGATTTCTGCTGCTATGCAGCTTTTCATGGCTTCCTCACTAGATATTTCGGAAATGCCAGCTAAGTCAAGGGTGCATTCTGCATGACGCTTGGGCAACAAACTACGCTTGCAGCTATCTAAAGCCATTGCTGACTTACCTGCTTCTAAATTATTACTGATAGTTGTGACACAGCTAGCAAGATCGTCAGGTCTACGAACACGATAGCAAGCCTGTAAAGCTTCATTACCTTTAATATTGGTAGTAACAATTTGGTCAACACAGCTAGCAAGATCGTTAGGTTTATAGGCATCAGAACAGGCTGAAGCTGCTGCTAATTTCCCAACTCCACTAGAAATTAGACCATCGGCACAGCTGCCAATACTACCTGCTAGAGCGGAAGAATTAGGGGTAGCTAATAAAAATACGGGGAAAGAAATTAGACTAGTCCAGCGGATGGCTTTTAGTAAAGTTTGCATGGTAATTCTGTTATATTTTTGGCTCACAACCATACTAAAGGTAGCTCATCAGAGTGGGAAGTAAAAAGTAAGAATAAAAGGCTGTTTCTCTACAAGTTCAGCAGGTTCTGATTTGAAATAACTGTACAACCGTATATAAAAAGAGGTGCAGTAACCAGGATTAAGCTTGGTTTATTTTTAGACCATTGCATCATTCCTAATTTTTTACACCTCTAATATTTGGAGGCTACAAATTGTCAAATCTAATATTGAGGAATACTCGAATCGACTTCCTGACTCCAGGCTGCGATTCCACCTTTAACATTTGTTCCCTCGATGCCAGCATCCTTGAGAATATTTAAGGCTTTAGCCGAGCGTCCCCCTAGTTTACAGTGAGCAATCAAACGATTACCGTTGACAAGTTCTTTAACTTTAGGAATTGCGCTACCGTCTTCTAGTTCAGATAAAGGAATTAATACCGAACCGTCAATTCTGGCAATTTCGTACTCATTAGGGTTACGTACGTCGAGCAGCACAAAATCATCTTTGCCACTGTCCATCAGCTGTTTGAGGTCTTGGACGCTCATTTCCGCAATCGCATTACTGGCATCTGCTTCGGCTGCAGCAGCCTGAGGAATACCACAAAATTCTTGGTAATCAATTAGCTTCTCAATTACTGGACGCTCGGGATTAGGACGTAATTTAAGCTCGCGGAACTTCATGTCCCAGGCATTATAGAGCAGCAGTCTACCGCTGAGGGTATTTTCTGCACCAAGAATAATCTTGATTGCTTCAGTTGCCTGAATCGTGCCGATAATGCCACAGAGTACGCCCAAAACTCCTCCTTCAGCACAGGAGGGAACCATTCCTGGTGGTGGTGGTTCGGGATACAAATCACGATAGTTGGGACCACCCTGATAGTTAAATACTGTCGCCTGTCCTTCAAAGCGGAAAATTGAGCCGTAGACGTTTGGCTTATCAAGTAGCACACAGGCATCGTTGGTTAAATAGCGGGTTGGAAAATTATCCGTTCCGTCTACCACGACATCATAAGGTTCGAGAATTTCTAGGGCGTTTTCCGAACTAATTGCAGTTTCGTATAAATCGACCTGACAGTGAGGATTGATGCTATGAATACGGTCTTTTGCCGATTCAATCTTGGGCTTGCCTACCCAGGATTCACTGTGAATAATTTGACGCTGTAAGTTGGAACTATCGACAATATCGAAGTCTACCAAGCCAATTCTGCCGATACCTGCTGCTGCCAAATACAGCAATAGTGGTGAACCAAGACCACCACTACCGATACAGAGAACGCTAGCTGCTTTCAGGCGTTTTTGACCGTCTAATCCTACCTCTGGCAGGATAATGTGACGCGAATATCGCTGATATTCATCTTTATTGAGTTCTATTGCTTCCAAATTTGGATTAAGCATGATGATTAGGAAAAAAGCGTTAGCGAAGCTTAACGAAATTATCGCAGACCTCGGGGTTCAGGTCGGCTTGTACTATAGGCTATTTATTATATAGAATTTCTAGCCACAAACTTCCTTGCCAGTCTTACTATTAAGTAACGTTACAAGGTTCATATCGAACAGATTGAGTTTACTCTGTATCTATATGTTTAAAGATTATGGGTATAGATACGGATACGGGGCAGACTGAGAGAAATATATGGCATTTGAAGTATACGATCCAGAAGATTTTTATGATGAGCTGTTTTTAAATTCAGGTGAGCCACGTTCTCACTGTGCTGGTTTGATTAAACATATGATCGAGCTGGGAATGCAGCAGCTTGAACAACAGCGAGAAACCGCAGAAATTGCTTTGTTCAAATTGGGCGTAACTTTTAATGTCTATAACGATAATCAGGGGGTCGAGAAGATTTTTCCCTTTGATATTATTCCTCGTTTGATTGATGGTGAGGAATGGTCGAAGTTAGAGCTGGGTTTGAAACAGAGAATTCAGGCTTTGAACTTATTTCTTAATGATGTTTATGGAGAGCAAAAGATTGTTAAGGATGGCAAAATTCCTGCCGAGATTATCCAGACGGCATCTGGCTTTTTAAAGCCGTGTTTAGGTATTAAACCTCCCGCGGGGGTATGGTGTCATATTACAGGCACGGATCTTGTTAGAGATAAAGACGGTGAATGGTATGTTTTAGAAGATAATTTGCGATCGCCTTCTGGAGTTTCCTATGTCTTAGAAAATCGCAGGATTATGAAAACTACTTTTCCTGAGATCTTTCGCGACATGACGGTCAAACCTGTAGATGATTATCCAAGTCAGCTACGAGATACTTTACTCAATCTCGCACCCCCGCAAATACCCGAACCAATGGTGGTGGTTTTGACCCCTGGAATTTATAACTCGGCATACTACGAGCATTCTTTTCTGGCACAGCAGATGGGAATTGAACTAGTAGAAGGTAGAGATTTAGTCGTGGCGGATGGCTACCTGCAGATGCGGACAACCAAAGGGTTGAAACGCGTGGATGTTGTCTATCGTCGTATTGACGATAATTTCCTCGATCCCCTGGCGTTTAACCCCGATTCTCTACTCGGTGTACCAGGCTTAATGAAGGTCTACCAGCAGGGTAAAGTAGCTCTAGCTAATGCTCCAGGTACGGGAGTTGCCGACGACAAGGTAGTCTATGCCTATGTCCCAGATATGATTCGCTACTACCTCGGAGAAGAACCGATATTGGCTAGCGTTCCCACATATCTTTGCTGGCGAGAAAGCGATCGCCAATATGTCTTAGATAATTTGGATAAGTTGGTAGTCAAAGCTGCTAATGAAGCAGGTGGCTACGGGATGCTAATCGGCACGAAATCGACTCAGGCACAAAGAAGCGCCTTTGCTGAGAAAATAAAAGAAAATCCTCGCAACTATATCGCCCAACCGACCCTAAGCCTATCCCGTGTACCGACTTTAATTGATGGCAAGGTAGAGGGCAGACATGTAGATCTACGACCCTACATTCTCCATCGTGGAGACGAAATCTACGTCCATCCAGGGGGGCTTACCCGCGTGGCGCTCAAGAAAGGTTCGCTAGTGGTTAACTCTTCTCAAGGTGGCGGAAGTAAAGACACTTGGATACTCAATAAACGATGAGGGATTAAGGATGAGGAATAAGGAAGACAAGACAGATGTTGCTAGTTTCAGATCATGAGTTATGGCACAGGATTTAAGGAGGAGGACAAAAGATTTTGCCCTGAGAGTAATACGTTTATATTCTTCTTTACCATCATCAACAGTTGCTCAGGTAATTGGTAAGCAAGTCTTGCGCTCGGCTACGTCACAAGGGCATTCGCCCTCCAGTCGTCTGACGACGATCTGCGCATACGCGCTGTGGCGCACACTATAGAGAAGCTTATCGTAGTCGTTCTGACGCAGAATTTATTAGCAAAATTGAAGTTGCGCTACAGGAGCTAGAAGAAACTATATATTGGTTCGAGTTGCTTATTGAATCAGAAC
>JBCBEA010000435.1:0-4188 GCA_038529195.1 Cyanobacteria bacterium J06600_6 | reverse complement strand
TTCTACATCTAAATCTGCTACCTGTAGCAGTCGTAGTAAAATATTTTCTACGTCTTCCCCAACATATCCCGCCTCTGTAAGCGTTGTGGCATCAGCGACGGCAAAGGGAACCTGGAGTACTTTAGCTAAAGTTTGAGCCAAAAGGGTCTTGCCACAGCCAGTAGGACCAATTAATAAGACATTCGACTTTTGCAGTTCGACAGGATCTTCCGCATCCTTAGCCTTATTGGCGATGCTCAGGCGTTTGTAATGATTATATACACCCACCGAGAGGACTTTTTTTGCTTCCTCTTGACCAATTACATGCTCATCCAAGCACTTTTTAATTTCAATCGGCTTGGGAATGTCGCCAAAAGAAATACCACCTGATTTTGCCTTTCTCTTTTTAGCCGGCTTTGCCTCGCTATTTCCTCCGACTGAGGGAGAAGATACAATTGCTCCGTCTTCAATCAACTCCTCATCTAGAATCTCGTTGCACAGTTCCACACATTCGTCACATATATATACTCCAGGTCCAGCAATTAATTTCCTGACCTGCTCTTGAGATTTTCCGCAGAACGAACATTTTAGATGGGAGTCGTATTTAGACATATAGACCTCTTACTAATAGGCTTTTTAGTTAGCGAGTGCTGCGGGGGATTTGGTAATAATCTTATCAATTAAGCCATATTCCACCGCCTCTTCCGAAGACATATAGAAATCTCGTTCCGTATCGGCAGCTATCTTATCAAAGGGTTGACCAGTATGTCCTGCAATTAGCTCGTTAAGTCTTTGTTTGATATAAAGAATTTCGTTAGCCTGAATTTCAATGTCAGTAGCTTGCCCTTCTGCACCACCCAAAGGCTGGTGAATCATGATTCTAGAACTAGGTAAAGCCATCCGCTTGCCCTGAGTACCGCCAGATAATAAGAAAGCACCCATACTGGCAGCAATACCATAACAAATTGTTACGACATCTGGTTGAATTTGCTGCATGGTGTCATACATTGCCAAACCTGAGTAGACGGAGCCACCAGGAGAATTAATATAGATTTGAATATCCTTCTCAGGATCTTCTGCTTCGAGATATAGTAACTGAGCAACTACAGAATCAGCCACCTTATCGTTGATAGCTGTACCTACAAAAATAATGCGTTCTCGCAATAGACGAGAATAAATATCAAAGGCTCGTTCTCCTACACCAGAAGACTCAACTACCATGGGGACAACGTTACCCTCAGTAAGCATTGAAGTTACCTGAGGCGTTTTTTTGCTAACGAGAAAGCCATAAGGCGAATGCGATTCCAGCATAGGTTTTTGCTAAAAATTTGTCACTATTTTTATATTTTAGAGAATTAAACCAGTTAAAGTTAACTGCGGATAACCCTATCTTGTCTAGATTATGACTCAACTATCAGATATGTATGAAGATGAGAGTCAAAAATCAACGTCGCTAGGGAAAAGTTCTAGCAATAAATGTATAAAGGTGTTAAAAACTCAATTATAGTTCTGCTTTGATAATTCGACCCTAGCGATCGCTATTGTAGTTAGCTACTCGCCATCAGTTACAACTTCAGCTTCCACTGTTTCTACTTCTTCACCTGCTTCAGCTTCGGCTTTAGCTTCGGCTTCGGCTTTAGCTTCGGCTTCGGCTTTAAAAGTGCCTTCAGGAACTAATTCGACCTTCGCTTTCTCCCGCAAGAATTTATAGGTATTTTCATTGAGTAGGTCACTAGTAACCATTTCCAACAGGCGGTCTTCGTCTACTTCCTGACCTGTAAGCTGGGGTCTAATTTCCGCAATCTTGGCATCGATCGCTGCCTGATCTGGCTCTAATCCTTCCTGCTTAGCAATTTCTTGTAAAATCAGGGACTTTTGTAGATTGGTTACGGCTTCAGGACGAGCATTATCTCGTAACATGGGCACGTTATCAGAGTTAAATAATTGTTTAACATCTAAGCCCATTTGCTGCATCTGCATCAGGGTTTTAGTCAAGACGCTGGTTACTTCCTCTTGAACCAAAGATTCAGGCAGATCAACATTATTCTGTTCGATCAGCGCATCGGCGATCGCGCCATTGATATTATTGTTAGTCTGATCTTCTGCCTGGTCTTTAAACTGTTTTTCAACAGATTCTTTGTAGGCAGCAAAGGTATCAAACTCCTCGTCGCTGACTTCTTGGGCAAAATCATCGTCGAGTTCGGGTAGCTCCTTCGCTTTTAGCTCGTTCAAGGTAATGCTGAAGACAGCAGGTTTACCCGCCAAATCTTCTTGGGGATAGTCTTCGGGGAAAGTGACCGAAACCTCTTTGACCTCTTCGGGCTTCATGCCCACAATACCTTCAACCATGCCAGGAATTAACTTGCCTTCGGCAATTTCAACCTGAAAATTAGTAGCGCTACCGCCATCAATCTCTTTATTGTCTTCTTCAGGCAGCACACCTTTAAAATCAACAAAGGCAATATCGCCCATTTCTGCAGTCCGATCTTCTACGGGCACAAGATCGGCTTTTGATTCGCGAGCCTGATTGATAAAATCTTCTACCTTTTCAGGCTGATAAACTATCTCTTCTGCTTTAACGCTCAAACCGCTATAGTCAGAAAGTTCTAAACTAGGTGGAACATCTACCGCAACCGAGAAAGTAATTGCTTCCCCTGGACTATATTTGCTCAACAGGTCATCAAAATCAGAGCGTAGATTTGGCTGTCCCATTAGCTCGATTGATTCTTGCTCCATTGCCTCACGCAGGGACTTTTGGATCAATTCTTCTAGGGCTGCTGCCTTGATGCGATCGGCACCAATTCTCTGTAATAAAATTCGACGGGGGACTTTTCCCTTACGAAACCCAGGAATATTGCTGGAACGGGAAAGGTTTTGCACCATTTTCTCGTAAGCACTGCGAGACGCTTCTGGGGCAATTTCTATGTTTAGACCAACTTGACTTTCGGGAAGTCTCTCCTGGGTTACTTTCATCAATGCTAATATCTCAAAACTACTGGGTTAATTTTAGGTTGGATCTAGATGGAAATTTACTTAAAGTAAAGTTAAAACTGGAAATCTGAGGCTAATTGTCTATCTCAACAGCATTACCAAGCATGTAGAAATGTTAATAACTAGCGCTATTTTTTCCTGTTTCTCGCCTCGAACCAATAGTCATAATAGTATATCTATTGAACGAGCTTCACCTTTTGTTGATCGGCAGCGTAAAAGAGTGTTTTTCAACTGCATTCAACCAGGCATTTTTAGCTCTCACTCAAATCTTTCTTGATTCGCGATGCCAAGATTACGGATAGGTGTTTTACAGGGTGTAAACCCTTTGTCTTGATATCTAAGACGCTGTGATATTATTTAGCAATAATTTGCAAAATAATATAATTTGCCAAAAAATATACTGTCAATCATTCATTTAGTCAGTTAACGGGCAAATATTCAAACCTAATCAAGAAAGTTAGTCAGCCAGTCAAACTACAAAATATTAAAAGAAATTTAGACTGTTATTACCTTGGTTTGAGAACAGCGATACAAAAAGAAAAGCCTGGGATGAAGGGAAATTTTGTTTGAGTCTTAAATATAAATTAAAAATTGTTTACTAAATATAACTTGGTTTGAAGGAGGTCAATATCATTGTCTAAGAAGATCAACATCGCTATCTTGGGAGCGACAGGAGCCGTCGGTCAAGAGTTGTTAAAATTGCTTGCCGAGCGCCAATTTCCCGTGGGCAATTTAAAGTTACTGGCATCGTCTCGTTCTGCAGGTAGCAAAATTGCTTTTATGGGAGAGGACATAACTGTTGAAGCAGTCAATGATAACTCTTTTGCCGATATCGACATCGTTTTGGCATCTGCAGGAGGCTCGACCTCTAAGGAATGGGCGCACAAAGCTGTCTCTGCGGGAGCAGTAGTAATTGATAATTCCAGCGCTTTCCGCATGGATGATCGGGTGCCTTTAATCGTGCCCGAAATCAATCCAGAAGCAGCTGCCCAGCATCAAGGAATTATTGCTAATCCTAACTGCACCACAATTTTGATGGGAGTGGCGATTTATCCTCTGCATCAGGTACAGCCAATCAAGCGGATTGTGGTTTCAACTTATCAGTCTGCTTCGGGCGCGGGGGCAAGAGCGATGGAAGAGGCGAAAATCCAGGCGCAAGATATTCTTAATGGCAAAGAACCCCAAGCTGAAGTATTACCTTATCCGATCGCCTTTAAT
>JBCBEA010000434.1:0-4198 GCA_038529195.1 Cyanobacteria bacterium J06600_6 | reverse complement strand
ATCTCAGGTTGAGGTAGAAAAATATACATACTCATTTCTCCCTGTTTGCCATAGGGTAAACGTACCGCCTGAAACCGTTCGTTTTCATAGTAGCGATAGTCTCCTGTTTGACTCATCATGGCGACAGGTTTGGATGTCTGAGATTGCGAATAAAAAGGCTGTTCTGTTGTCTGACGAGGATCGAACTTTTTCGTCCAGCTACCCTGGAAGTAAATGGCATTGATTAAATAAATCGCATCTTCAGGTGACAGAGAATCAACTATTTCAGCAATTTTATGCTCTGTATTACTCGCTACCCAATCATTAATAGTTTTCTTCGCAGCAGGATCGGCAAAATCTAAATTAGTAACTTTTCCCCGATAAAACTCTTGAGTACGATCAAAGAACCGATCTTGGAGTTCTATATCTTGGTTAACCCACAAAGAATTGGCGATCGCTAATTTAATACTCGGATCGGCAGTAGTCAGAGTTTCAATTAACTTGCTATAGCTAGAGTCTAGTTTAGCTGCATCAAACTGCTCTAATCCTAATGTCTGGCTGATCTCCGCTAAAGTTTCTCCTTCAGTTCCATTGCGCGTCATGGCAAGAGCGATCGCTATACTCTGCGGGGAGATAAAGATATTTTGCGGTGGCGATGTTTGCTTTTGAAGTTGAGAAAAGAGATTAAAGCTAAAGCGATTATTCGCCTCTACTAACGGACTGATGCTAACGTCTGTCTCAGTAGCAACCAATTTAGGCTGTAATGTAGTCGATAAGCTATCTAAAGAACTAATTGAGTTTACTTCCTGCTGAGATACTAATCCCGCCAAGACAAGTAGTAAAACCAAAGCAAAAGTTCCCCAAAGAGTATTACGGTTCATAAGTAATGAAAATTAGCAGTGCAGGTTATGGTAGTCTAAGACGCAAAAAGACCGTAACTAGTTTCTAGTCTCATTTTTTTCCTGGTTTTTCAGCAGTAGACATCAATTAAAACACGTGTTAGAAAAATTTTGTTAACCATGATTTAACTGTGACCTGTGTTATTTGTATTTATGGACTTAAACTAGAACTTCAACTGTTCGAGTAGTTTTAATTAAAAATTATATTTAGAGGGAATAAGGTGAATTTTTTAGAAATTATAGAAAAGGGTGGTATTTCTATGTATCCCCTGTTGTTACTTTCAATCCTATCTATTGCAACTATTCTCGAACGTCTTTTTTTCTGGTCGCGGGTAGTTTTTAAAGAAAAAAAAATCTTTAATCGTCTGATGGAAGCTGCGGAAAGAAACTGGGATTTAGTTGGTAAAATCGCTCAGGAACATATAAATCATCCTTTGGGCAATTTTGTTTATTCTCCCTTTCGCCTGGCTAACCCTGACCCCGATATGTTTCATATCGCCTTGGAGTCGGCTGCGGAAGAACAGCTAGCGCGGATGCGTAAAGGAGACAAAGTCTTAGAGGCGATTATTGCTCTTTCCCCACTATTAGGCTTGTTTGGTACAGTTTGGGGTCTAATTCAGGCTCTTAGCTCAATCAAAATTAGCGACCTTGGTACAGCAGATTCTTCAGGGGTAACTCTCGGGATTGGCGAATCCCTGATCTCTACCGCCGTTGGTTTGCTGGTGGCAATTATTAGCCTCAGCTTTTACCGTCTGTTTCAGGCTTTTTGGTCAAATCAAATTAGAATTTTACGCCGTACTGGTAGTCGTCTAGAAGTAATGTATCGCGATCGCTGGGCAAGACTAGAAGAAGAGGAGCCTGGAGTCGTTGGTAATGATGAATATTCCTTTGTTGAAATCAAACCTCCTAATCAGTAAACAGCGCTCAGTAATCAGTGAACAGTTACCAGTAATTTAGTCCCATGAAACGTAAGAAAAAATATCAGCCGAAGCCAATTCAATCGATGAAGCTTTGGGAAGATGATAGCCAGTCTAGTGGTGCAAATATTGAAATTCTGCCCCTAATTGACGTTATTTTCTGTATTCTGACCTTCTTTATTCTTGCTGCGGTTAATTTCTCTCGTCAGCAGGCGATTAGTCTCGATTTACCCCAGGCAAAAACAGGCGCACCCCAGCTACAAAATATTTTGATTGTCACTATTGATGATATTGGTCAACTTTATGTAGATAAAGACCTTGTTAGCCGTAGCGATTTAGCCTGGGAGATCAAAAAATATAACCAGGCAAATCCAGATGGTTTAATGACTCTCTACGCAGCCAAAAATTCTACCTATAGAGAGGTCGTAGAAGTACTTGATATTTTGCGAGAAGTAGGCGGGAATCGGGTTGCGCTAGCTACCTTACCAGAAGGATCTCAACCAGCTACAGTACCGGCTACACCAGGCGTTAATCCTGCCTTACCTGGGTTACCCAGCAGCATCGACCCCTTATCTAACCCTAATCCTCCCAGTCCACCAACCCCTTAGACATAAAAGATTGGCGCTTAATTAGCATTCTTCGCGTTCAATTCATCTTCGGTTCGACCAAAAATTATCAAGTTTTAGTCATAACTTATTTGGTCATCAAAAATTGAGAATAGCTCAATATTTTCAATACTGTTCTGAATATAGGCTTACTAGTGCCTCTTATACTCAATTTAAGCCCCAATTGATGGCTAACATACTCCAAATTAAGTCAGATTAAAAAGTAAAATTACTTCGTTATGTAGTCAACCTGAATTGCTATTTGCAATCAATGATAAGTTATGCAAAGCTAAGAATACAAACTTAGTCAAAAATTGAGTAGCAAATGAGTTTTGGTCGTCATAAAGTTAAGAAATACTGGCGCAAATCCAGGCGACAAGTCATTGACTTTTATAAAGATAAGGGATTTGGTATTGTCGAATCTTCTCCTTATGACAATATATATCACTGTTGCGTTCAAAAAACTGCCAGTCAATGGTTTAAGAGTGTCTTCAATGATATTCTTTTTTATAAGTACACTGGGCTTCCAGAACAACCGTATAACCAAGTAGGGCTAAAAGAAGATTCATACGGAATTGTGCCGTTGAGAAGAGTTGCAACTCCCCTATATATAAGTTATCAAGACTATTTGGCTATTCCCAAACCGTCGCATTATAAAACTTTTTTTATTATGCGTGATCCAAGAGACATAGTTGTTTCTTTTTACTTCTCTACAAAATACTCTCATCCATTGATGAACTACATTCCACGAATGCGTCAAGAACTTGAAGAGGTAGATATAAAAGAAGGATTAAAATATGTAATCCATGCTTTAGAGGAACTGAGTATATTTGAGGCACTGCGTTCATGGGCAAATGTCAATGACGAACAACATCAGGTTTTTAAGTACGAAGATTTAGCAAATAATAATCGCGCTTTTCTCGAACAGCTGCTTTGTTATCTAGATATCAAACTACCGCCGGAAAAATTTGATATTTTCGTTAACCGGCACACATTTGAGAGCCATTCAAAGGGTAGACTGCAAGGCAAACAAGATATTAACTCTCACTATCGCAAAGGAATATCCGGCGATTGGAAAAACTATTTTGAAGAGGAAGTAATGGAGGAGTTTAATACTGTAGCAGGAGATCTTGTCGATATTTTGGGCTATGAGCATTAATAATATTCATATTTTTACCTCAGACTGATTTTTACGAAAACTTATAATTTGAGCATAGAATAGTCATGACTTTAAAAAAGCCAAAAGTAAGTATTGGCATGCCTGTTTATAACGGAGAAAACTACCTGCGAGAAACTTTAGAATCTCTGTTATCTCAAACATTTGAAGATTTTGAGCTAGTTATTGCGGACAATGCTTCAACAGACGATACGGAATCTATTTGTAGAGATTATCAAGCACAAGACAGCAGAATTAAATATCATCGTAACCAAGAGAATTTAGGCGCTGCTAGAAACTACAATAAGGTGTTTAGCCTTGCTTCTGGAGAATACTTTAAGTGGGCTGCTCATGACGATCTATGTTGTCCTTGTTTTTTAGAAAAGTGTGTGCAAATTTTAGACAGCGATCCGAATGTCGTTCTTGCATATACGGGATGTAATGAAATTGATGAGCATGGTCAAGAAATAAAGCAGTGGAAAAACCTCCCACACAATTTTTCTTCTCCCAATACTTCTCAAAGGATTAAAGAACTTATTTCAAACAATTCTTGGGTTCTAATTTTTGGTCTAATTAGATCAAAAGTACTATCAATGACTCCCTTACTGGGAAGTTTTGCAATGCACGACTGGATTTTGATAT
>JBCBEA010000433.1:0-4206 GCA_038529195.1 Cyanobacteria bacterium J06600_6 | reverse complement strand
CCCCCCCCCCCCCCCCCCCCCCCTTTTTCACCCAGAAGCCGCCAAACGAGATTGTGGTACGTGACTGGAGTTCAGACGTGTGCTTCCGATCTGTCAACCATTTAAGTTATCAGATGTTTAGTTCTGCTAGTTCAGACGGAACTATGGGCACCATTTCTGTGTTGCTCAATCCTTTCCTGCCGTAACCTAGCGTTTAGTAAATATATATTCTCTAGCTTTTAACTATCTGTATAGAGCCGTGGCAAAAGCAATTAATTTAACTTTAGCTACATAATCTCATTTACATTTATATTTGCGCTAGTTCCAAATCGGACTCTGGTTGTCACCTACCAACATAGCTAAATTTATCAATCTTTTTAAACTAACTAAATCTACTAAATCAATAATCTAAAAATTAATATTAATCAATCATAATTCGATTATGTCTCAACCTCTAGTTAGCGTAATTCTCTCCGTAAAAAATGGAGAAAAATATCTTAAAGACGCGATTGATAGTGTTTTACAACAAAGTTGGCAAAACTATGAATTTCTCGTCATAGATGGTAAATCAAGCGATCGCACAGCTAAAATTGCTCAATCCTATTCGCAGATTCGTTATGTTCGGCAACAAAATGAGGGGATTGCCGATGCCTACAATTTAGGCATCCAGCAAGGGACAGGGGAGATATTAGCATTCATATCCCATGACGATCTTTGGACTCCCGACAAATTGAAAATTCAAGTCAAGTGCCTTCAAGATAATCCTCAATTGCAATACACTGTTGCTAAAGTTAAGTTCTTTTTGGAAACAGCTAACAGTATCCCTCCTGGTTTTCGTCCCGAACTGTTAACAGGAGAACATACTGGTTTTATTATGGAAACTTTAGTAGTCAGAAAAAAGTTATTTGAAACAGTAGGTAGTTTTAATTCTAGCTATCAGGTTGCCGAAGATGTTGAATGGTTTAGCAGAATACATGATGCTAATATCGCTCATCAAGTTGTATCCGAAGTTTTGCTGCACAAGCGCGTTCACAACACGAATACCTCGCTCAATTCATCAGATAACAATCAAAACTTATTAAAGATTATGCGTCAATCAATTAAACGCAAGCGTAATCAAAAAAGTCTTTAACTCCAGAAAATACTATTAGAAAATATAGCTATGGATCGATCGCATTTCTTGGTTAGCGTAATTATTCCTGTATATAACGGTGCTGAGTTTCTGGCTCAAGCAGTAGCCCATGTCCTAAAGCAAGATTATCATCCACTGGAAATTGTGATCGTCGATGATGGCTCAACTGATGATACGGCGAAGATTGCTCGACAATTAGCAAATAAGGTTCGCTATTTTTATCAAGATAATCAAGGTCCCGCCGCAGCTAGAAATTTCGGGATCGGACAAGCCAAAGGAAATATTATTGCTTTTCTTGATGTTGATGACTTATGGTCAGACAATAAATTACAGCTACAGCTTGATTGTTTAAAGCAGCATCCTGAGGTGGATATTATTCAGGGCATGATTATCAAACAGCTAATTATGCCAGATAAGTTTAAACAGGATAACTTTCAAGTAGCCAAAATTTCTCAGCCATATCATTATATCCTTTTGGGAAGCTGCATCTATCGAAAATCTTTGTTTACGAGCGTTGGTTTGTTTGATGAAACTATGTACTTAGGAGACGACGTAGACTGGTTTGTTCGTGCCTGGGAACACAGAGTTAGAAAACATTTGATTGATGACGTCACTTTGTTTTATCGTCATCATAATAACAATATAACTAAAGGCAAAAATTTAATAGAATCAGGATTTGTGAGGGTCTACAAAAAGCATTTAGATCGCAAGCGTCAAGGAAAAATAGCCATCAAGCCTATTCCTCAAGGCTTTTCATCTATGGCTGAATATTTAGGCACTGACGCGATCGCAGGTATAAATGCAGCGAAGGGAAATTATACGATTATTGCGGATGATTGCTGGGGCGGATTTACTTATCAAAAATTTGAACTTATATATCAAACTCCTTTGGTGGGAACTTTTATTACGCGAAGATGCTATCTTAAATTGCTGAAAAGATTACGCTACTATCTAGATTCTCCTCTACAATTTACTGAAAAATCTCAATATAGCAAGATTAACAAAAGTAGAAGTAAGCAATATTATCCAATCGGCTTACTGGCAAACGAAATCGAAATACATTTTTATCATGAAACGGACGAAAATAAGATCAAAGAGGCATGGCAAAGAAGGTTAAAAAGAATTAATTGGGATAATCTCTACATTAAATTTTCTGATACTAATAAAAATCCGCAGAGTGATAGTCTCAAATATTTAGCAGAATTTGAGCATCTCAACTATGGTCGCAAAGTTTGTTTTACGGCTTGCAAATACCCACAATTTGCTTCCACCGTCCATATCCCGAACTTAATGGAAGATGGATATCTGGCATTCGAACTTTCGAAAAATTACTTTGATATTCAGGCTTGGTTAAGCAACTCAAAAGGCAATAATGCACAAAATTATTTGCTTCCTGAATCTGTAAATTAGATTTTTACTAGTAAATAAACGGTTAAACAATTTATTATTAATAATAGCTATGGATCGATCGCATTTTTTTGTTAGCGTAATTATTCCTGTATATAATGGTGCTGAATTTTTAGTTCAGACAGTAAACCACGTTCTAGAGCAGAACTATCATCCATTAGAAATTGTGGTTGTCGATGATGGTTCGACCGATGATACGGCAAAGATTGCCCAACAGTTAGAAACTAAAATTCGCTATTTTTATCAAGATAATCAAGGTCCCGCAGCAGCCAGAAATTTGGGAATCGAACAGGCTAAAGGCAATATTATTGCTTTTCTTGATGTTGATGATTTGTGGTCAGATAACAAGCTTGAACTACAGCTAGATTATTTAGCTAGCCATCCCGAAGTAGACATTGTTCAAGGCATGATTGTTAAACAAACTCTTGAACGTCAAAACGGCAATATTATCAAAACATCTTTACCCTACAACTATATTAATTTGGGCTGTGCGATCTATCGCAAATCTGCTTTTGAGCGTGTTGGCTTATTTGACGCAACCATGAGATTTGGCGAGGATGTTGATTGGATCAATCGTGCCTGGGAACAAAGAATTAGAAAGAGCGTGATTGATGAAACCACCTATTTCTATCGCCTCCACGAAACTAATATGACTAAGGGAAAAAGTCTGGTTGAACTAGGCTTTGTCAGAGTATTTAAAAAGCGTTTAGATCGTCTCCGTAGTGGTCAATCAGAAACAATGCCCCTACCCGCAAATTTCCCTTCTAATGTTGAATATGTAGGCGGAGAGGCAAATACCACGCAGTTAAAAAAACCGCCCTTCACGCTGATTTCCAACAACTCATGGAGCAGCATTATTTGTAAAAGACTAAACTATCTTCATCAATCCCCATTGGTTAACACCTATATTTCTGATCCTGATTATCTCAAACTTTTAGGCAATTTACGCTACTATTTAGAGTCAGATTTAACATTCCCTCAACAGCATCAACCTGCAAAAATTACTCTGGAAAATCCCGATGAGAAAGTAATTATTGCCCGATTAGCTAATGAGATAGAGATTCACTTTAAGAAGGAAAATAGTATTGATGAAGTTACTCATAATTGGCAACAGCGACTAGCAACAGTGCAGTGGGACAATATGTTTGCGGTCTATTTTTGCGATCGCACAGCTTCGAAAGCAGAACAGCTAGAATATTTGGCAGAATATGAGCGATTGGACTTTCCGCGTAAGGTTGCTTTTGCACCAATGACAACATCTCACTCTTCTACGGTACGTTTAGCTGACTATAGTAATAATGATGACTACGATAATGTCAAAGCTTCTGCTAGAACAATTGATATTATTGCCTGGCTTAATCAGACGCGGGGTTCTAAAATTCAGGAATATTTAATTGAAAACTGGCAAAGTAATAATTAGTGGCTTAATTCTTGATAGTAATTATATTGAACCTAAAATAAATAAAATAGCTATCATTCGCTAAATTTAACCAGCCCTTGATTAAATAGATAAAAGTTTGAGGGTTGATCAAAGTTCGTACTATTGCGGTTTTTGACTTTTGCCGAATTAGCCGATAATGCTGAAGCAGCTACGGCAAAATTATTACGGCTACAGGAGCAGTATAAGCTTTTATAAACCCTCAAACTTATATCTAACTAGCCCTTGATTAAATAGATAAAAGTTTGAG
>JBCBEA010000432.1:0-4223 GCA_038529195.1 Cyanobacteria bacterium J06600_6 | reverse complement strand
CTAATCAGTTGCTCTATAAACAAGTCGATTTGTCTCATCAATTCTTCTTGACCAGTAACCCGATAGATTTTCCTTTAAAGGTTCTGGTTTTCCAATGCCCTCAAACGGAGTAACCAAACTGTTTTGAATTAACCTATTGATTCTTCTGAGAGTTTTTTTGTCCTGACTCTGCCAGTAAATATAATCTTCCCAAGCTTTCCTGTCCCAATACAAATTACGCATCTAAAAGATCGTGTTCTTCAAATTCACCAGCCTCATCTCTCGCGATCGCTTCTATTAAATGTTGAGCATTAGCAGGCGATCGCATTAAATGCAGAGTCTCCATGACTGAATCGTAGTGAGACTTAGACATGATTACCGCATCTTCGACACCGCTTCTAGTAATCACAGTGCAATCTTGGTCATCTATCACTCGGTCTAAAACTGCCTTGAAATTTTTTCTGGCTTCTGAGTAGTTTACTATTTGCATATTCGTTTAGCTTTTGTACTTACATACGTACAATTGTAGCAAGCCGATTTAATTCTAAAGTTAAAATTGTAGTTGCAAAGCGATCTCCTTCATTCAAGTCATAAGTGAATAAGGTGAATTGCAATTAATCTAAAAACCCAGATCTGCTTTAGCAATTTCCGCTGCTGCGTATACTTCTTCGTTGGGCATTTCTTCCCAGTCGGTACAGCCAATCTCACGATAGAACTGGGCATCGTAGGCTCTAGTCCTTACCACGACAGGCATGGGTACAGCATGACCTAAGAGTAGAGCCTGTTGTTTGGAATCTAGCTTGGCTAAGACGGATTTGAGGTTTGCGCCACCAGACACCCCTGTAAAGATCGCATCGATATCTTTTTCGTCATTGAGTAGGCAGGTAACACGAGTACCAATTTGGGACATGACCTCGTTGTCAATTCCCGATGGACGCTGATCGACTACTAGCAGGCTGACAAAATATTTTCTCATCTCACGAGCGATCGTGCCAAAGATAGTCTGATGAACAATGCTGGAGTCGAGGAAACGGTGCGCCTCTTCAATCGTAATTACTAGCTGATTGGGTTTATCAAGAGGATTTTTAGTTTGTAGGAAATGGTCTGCCTGTTTGACATAGCTGCTATGAATTCGACGGGTAATCATATTGGTTGCCAGCATGTAAGACAACATATTCGACTGAGAGCCAAATTCGATGATTACGCTTTTACCCGCAGCTAAATCCTGGATTAACTGATCGATGTAGTTATGAGGACAGGCTGAGCGTATATATTTCAGGGTGTCAAAACGCTGTAGCTTACGCTGTAATGATGAAATTGAGCCTGCATGACCTTTTTGTTCGCAAAAGAGTTTGATATCTTCATTGGTCATATTAATTAAGCGCATGATCCAATTTCTGCCGTATTCGTTGTAGAGAATATTGGCATTATCCATTGCTGCTTCGGATAAGCCTAGTTCGGCAGAGACCAGCTTGAGATCGGCAATTTCTATCTGATCGTAGCTGAGATATAGTTCTTGAGCATCTCTGACCCCACGGCGCTTGGTAGATTCGGGGTCGAGGGTATACATAACTACCTTGCCTGGGAAAAGCTGGCGCAAGCCTTTAACAGTGCTGACTTCTTTGCCTTCCTTCATTGCCTCCCAGCCATACTCGGAGTGCATATCAAACATCAGGTTAACCGCTGCATCCTTACGGATTATCCCCGACAATAGCAGGCGCGTTAGAAATGATTTTCCTGTACCCGACTTACCAAAAATACCGTTACTTCTTTCGACAAAGCGATCTAAGTCCATACAGACAGGTACGTCCATATCTAACGGTCTACCCACAGAAAAGTTACGGCGGAAAGGATCGTCTTCCCAGCCAAAGACGCTACGAAAGTCATGCTCTGTCGCTTCGTATACCTGGCTGAAGTGGGCAGGAATTGTTTTTACTGGCAGCAGCTGCATATCAGCGCTACTGTTGGTTTCCATTGAACCCAAGCTGGTATTTGTATCAAGATCTGGATCGATTGGCAGACTTGAAACATCACTGTTCGTTGCCGTTGGTGTAAACATCAGCATGGGCGACAGCGCCACTGTGCCGTAAGTACCGCTACCCGCCAGTACATCCCGTAGAAAATCATCATCAATGGGCGGAGGATTAGCAATAATACGATCGCTCGAACAGCCAAGAGAAACATCGGTAAGTAAACAAAAGAAACGCGATCTAGTTCCCTGTACCACCAAAAATTTACCCACACGCATATCTTCTACTGACACGTCGGGGTGTAACCTTATTTCTAAACCTTTGGTTAATGAACCTTGAATGACCGAACCTAATGGGAGTTGGTTGTTCATATATTATTAGCGATCGCTTTTTGGTTGAGGTAGAGGCGAATGATTTTTAGCTGATTCACAGGGTTTTTCTGCTAACTTACCCATATTCCGCTAATTTTAGCTGATTTAATTTTTAATATCTTATCAAATTAAAATAAGAAGTTATTATGACAAGTACTAAAGAACTAGTTTTGCCGTCAATGGGTTGTGGAACCTGGGCATGGGGTAATCGTCTACTATGGGGATACGACGAAAGTATGGACACCCAGCTACAGTCGGTGTTCGATCTTTGCGTTAGCAATGGTATTACTTTATTTGATACGGGTGATTCTTACGGTACAGGTAAGCTCAATGGTCAAAGTGAAAAGTTATTAGGAAAGTTTGATCGCGAATATACGGGTACAAACAAAAATAATATCTGTCTGGCAACGAAATTAGCAGCCTATCCCTGGCGCTTATCCCGCAAGTCGATGGTTAAAGCTGCCGAGGCTTCTATGAAAAGGATGGGCAGAGTCGATTTAGCACAGATGCACTGGTCTACAGCAAATTATTTTCCCTGGCAAGAAGAACAATTATTAGACGGCTTAGGAGACTTATACGAACGGGGTTTAGTTAAAGGAATCGGACTCTCCAATTACGGTACAACCAGACTGAGAAGAATTCATGCCAAATTTAGCCGGCGTAGTATTCCGATTAAAACCCTCCAGGTACAGTATTCTCTCTTATCCACCTATCCCGTATCCGAACTGGGGATAAAAGCCACCTGTGATGAGTTGGGGATTAGGCTAATTGCCTATAGCCCCCTATGTTTAGGCATTTTAACGGGTAAATATAGCGATGCTTCTACCTATCCGAAAGGTTTACGAGGTCTACTATTTAAAAGACTCGTACCCGAAGCCAAACCATTATTAGACTCAGTCGATGCGATCGCCAAATCCCGTAATAAGACAATGGCGCAGGTCGCCATTAACTGGTGCATTGCTAAGGGTGCAATTCCTATCCCAGGCGCGAAAAACATTCAACAGGCACAGGACAATATTGCTGCCCAGGATTGGTTACTAGATGCGGGGGAAGTAGAAGAATTAGATCGCGCTGCAGCAGGAATAGATAAACCCATGGTACAAAACGTTTTTCAGACAAAATAAAAGTTTATATTTCCCAATTATCAAAACTGTTATTTTTGAATATAGGAACATCGTAATTCTTAGCTATATCTCAGGCGACTTTCAGCTTACTGAAATTGAATAGTATTTGTTGATTGAAAATGTCATTGCTACTAATTAGGCTCTCGAATAGATAGCCAGCTTTAACCCCTAACTAGATAGAGCAAACTTGACTTCGATTGATTGCTAACAAATTCATAAAATACAGGAGATAAGGTATGTTTTCTTGGTTGAGTTTATTTAATTTACAAAATTGTGTCCTAAACGACTCTATCGTTAGCTGGTTAGGAGTAGAAAAAGAAAGTCTATCCACCGCATGTATCTCGGAATCTCGCGTACCAGAGTTAGAGATCAATGTGACGCTAAAATCTGATCTTTAAACAGATAGTAAGGATTGATTAATCGGCTTTGATCCTTCATGCTGATTTTTGTTAGACCAGAGTCTCCGTTAATTCTCAAAATATTGCTAACTGGCTAAACTTATTGAACTGCGATCGCCTGACAAGTTATCTGTCCACTGCGATTTATCTCCTCAAGTAGTTCGAGCAGTTGTCATGGGGAACTGCCTGATTTAGCTTTAGCTGAATTTACTATGACTACCTAATTCTTAATATCTCAAACGAATAGCCAAAAAGATCACCAGATCAAAAAGAGCAGCTACTAATGATATAAACAGAGTAAATACGCCCAAATTAAAATCCAATAGCTAAAGCTTCACAAAACTAAACACAAATTCAGCCACAGGCTTAAGACGCTTAAAA
>JBCBEA010000431.1:0-4237 GCA_038529195.1 Cyanobacteria bacterium J06600_6 | reverse complement strand
AAAGAGCTAAACCTTCTCTGGACTTGTCTCCGTTCCCCGCTTGACAAACAATATACCGCCTTAACTTGTCACCAATGCCTCATACCTTATACCTATTGCTCTTTATTTCTTGCCGTAAGTTTTCATGGGTTCTTTGATAAAGCGGATGTAGAAGTTTTTGAAGGTCGATCGCAAGACGCGGGGCAGTCCGAAGTCGATTGGCATTAACACTTCTGGCAGCTTCCAGTCAGATACCTGTAGATCCGCAGGCTGGCAGTAGGGAAATTCAATCTCAGCTAGGTCTGAACAGTAACCCTGTTTAAATTGGGCAGCTAATGTAGGTACAGTAGCAGGATCGACGTTAAGAATGTCAATCATGGCGCGATCTAAGGCAAACACGTCATTAGACGCACCCAGCACTCCTAACTGCTTGGGTTCACCACCGCTCGGACCATTTCCTTCATGACCGATAATACCGTCAATGATAGTTAAATTAGGAGAGATTGCTTTTGCTGTTTCGACGATCATTTCTCCAAAGCGACCGGCATCTTTTCCTGCTTCCATATGCCACCAAGCCTTCATTTTGCCAGGAACACAACCAAATAGGTTTTTAACTCCCAAAGTCATAGTTAGCTGAATATGAGACTTAACTTTAGGCAGGTTAATTACCACATCTGCATTCATTGCTTCTTTCGATAAGCGCAGATGTTGAAAGTTCTCATTTTCCGTAGCGTAACGCTGTCCTTTAAATTCAACTATCGGTAAGTCTAATTCTTCGCATAGAGGCAGATAACCATTGGCTTTACAAACTCCTCTGGCGCTACCAAAAGCGGGACTGTCGCCTAAAAATGGTTTACCTCCTGCTTCTTTGACTAGTTGCGCTACACAGTAAACAATTTCGGGACGAGTAATACATTCTTTAGTGGGACGACTACCTGTTAAGAGGTTGGGTTTTAACAGTACCCGATCGCCTGGTTTAACTATCGCTTTCATGCCGCCCAGAGGTTCGAGCAAATATTCGATACGCGATCGCAATTCTTGCAGTTCGTAAGACTCGGCGCGAATTAGACTGACTGTGTACATATTAAGCTGGCTTATTTATAACGGTTCTTTCCTTAATGATATTCGGCGAATGTTAATAATTGATTGTTAAAGTCGAGTAACTGAGGTAAAAGGCGATCGCAATGGACATAATTCTCGGATGGGGTTTCGATCAGATTCGTTTTGGCATGAAAGAGGCTGATATTGTTGCTATTCTTGGCTCTCCTGATAAAAAATATGAATCCGATTACGATTTACATCTTGTCTATTTTTCAATCAAATGCGATCTTTGGATACTGAAAGAGGATAATAGACTTCATTGGATTCAATCCTCTAATCCTAAGGCACAGGTATTTGGCAAATTGCTCATCAATGAGAACAAAAAGGAATTAATTTCGTTTTTAAACTCTAAACTCGATGACAAACTAGAAATAGATGATTTTGGATGGAATGAATACTACACTTTTACCGATACTTGGTTGAGTCTATACTTTGAGTTTAACGTTTTGACTATGTTTAGTTTTGGGCATTTCTGGAGCGACAATGATGAACCAGTGTGGCAAATTGATGATTAAGAGGTGTTTTATAAGATAAGAGCTGTAATGAAAATATTGCGATCGTCAATACAGGTCAAATAAACAGACTACGATCGACATTAAACAGATTACTCAACGCTTCTACTTTATCTACACCAATCATGGCTTTACCATGTAATATCTCTGCAACAGCATATTGAGAACCAAATATCTGAATTAAATCGCGTTCCTCAATTCCCTGTTGTTCCATCAGAAAATGTAGCATTGAAACAGGCGTAGATGTCGATCCAGGCTGATAATGCTCTTGCTCGAATTTTTCTATTAAAGTAATTAAAAGATCGTATAGCTCATCTTCTTCTGGAGTTCGATTATTGGTATGCATCAATTGCTCGACAGCTTTTAAAGCAGTTTCATTGTCTGCCTCATTCTTAATTAGTTTCGGCTGATATTGACACAGCAACTCTTTGTATTTTTCTTGGTTAAAAGTAAGGGTCATTTTTCCATTTGTCTGTCTTGGTGCGCGTTCCCTTGCGTCTTGCGCCGACGCGGGGTCGCACCGCCTATCATATTCAGAGTGAGTCAAAATATATTTGATATAAATCAACTGTCTTTCGTAATCTATACTGACGATCAAACGATACTTATTACCTTTGATGTTGAATACTGTAAGATTTCCAACTGCTTCTGCTGTGGGAAAAACTAATTGAATATCAATTAAATTAGTCCATTTCGCTTTATTAGCAATTTTGTACCAGTTATCTAGAGCAGCTAAACTATCGCTATGCTTTTCATTAAATTTGCGTAAACGCTTATAGCTAATTATATGCATACACCTACAAAACGATGAGTATTAAGCTCCTTTTTCCAGATACATATTATATTTATTCTCATTTAGATGCCCAAACTGCCAAAAATAGCTATTAACGGAATTTATATTCAAGAACAAGCTAGTGGTTTGGGGGTGATGAATCAGAATTTAATTTCTGAATTGCTAGAAAGTAAACGTTTTAATCTTCAGCTTTATTCCCATGCAGATTACTTTAAATCTCACTACCCAGATCAAACAATAGAAGTAGACGCTGCACTGTCGCCCGATCGCGGTTTTGCGGGACACATCAAGCGCATTTGGTGGTATCAGAGTCAGCTAAAACAGCAGTTACAAAGCCAGCAGGTAGATCTCTATTTCTCTCCTGTTTATGAAGGCATGTTTTTCCCAAACGTCCCGCAGATTGTCACGGTACACGATTTGATTCCCCTTCGGTATCCCGAGGTTAGTCCGAAATGGAAATATTACTATCAATACGCTTTACCCTTTTTACTCAAGCAGTCTCAGAGGGTTATCTGCGTTTCGGAATATACCAAGCAAGATGTTGTTAAAACCTATGGTTTAAATCCCGAGCAAATTGATGTAGTTTATAACGGTTGCGATCGCAATCTATTCTACCCTCAACCCAATTCCAAAATTCTCCATAAATATAATTTGGATAGATACCTGCTGTATGTGGGAGACATGCGCTTTTATAAAAATTTGGGTCGCTGTATTGAAGCTTTTGATCGCCTCACAGATAAAAACTGTAAGTTTGTGATTACAGGGAAAAAAGACGATTTTTTCTATCCTCAGATTGCTACTCAGGTTCATAAACTGAGCGCTAAGAAGCGAATTATCTTTCTCGACTATGTACCAATAGAAGATTTACCAGGTTTATATTCGTTGGCGCAGGCTTTAGTATTTGCCTCTTTATATGAAGGGTTTGGGCTACCCTTATTAGAAGCAATGGCATGTGGCTGTCCCGTAATTACCTCAAAGGTTACATCAATCCCTGAAGTAGGAGGAGACAGCGTTTTGTATGTCGATCCTAATGATGCAGACAGTATTGCCAACGGAATGACCCAGATATTGGCTAATAGTAAGTTGAGAGAGAGTTTGAGAGATCGCAGTTTAGCCAGAGCAAAGCTATTTAGTTGGGATAAATCAGCTAGAAAGATGGAAAAAGTATTTATGAAATGTTTGAATATGGAGCAAGGCTTTTAATCGCCAAGAGCGATCGCCACTAGTACAATTATCTTTCGTTGCCAAAGGAACAGGCAGAGCAATATACTAATGTATCTGTATTACTTAGTCTGCTTCTAGGTTTTATCGATTAAAGAGACAATTTGATAGATAAATGCCTCATGATCGACTACTGGTTTAGAGATGTAGCCATCTGCGCCGCTTTGCTTGAGAAAATTCTCGCGATCGCCTTCCATTGCGTGAGCCGTTACTAAAATTACAGGTAAGCTGGCGGTTTTATCATCAGCCTTGAGCATCTGGGTAATTTTGATGCCATCAACTGGTTTTCCCTGGTATGAACTATTGGCAAGAGCAACATCCATGAGAATTGCGTCTATGTCTCCAGATTGAGCATATTGCAAGACTTCTTCGACAATTTCTGTACCTTTGACTTGCAAACCGCCTCTTTTTGTTAGTATTTTGGAAAAAACCCGCAAATTAATGGGATCATCTTCTACAATCAAAACCGTTGTCATGGATGTTACTTAGAAAGTTTTGTGAGATTAGGGATTAATGTTAAAAATGACGAGGATAAAAACTGCTTAGATTAAACCAGCTTTTGTTTATTGTGGCTCAAAAAAGTGAGATCGCAAAGTTGAGCAACAGTCACAATTAAAGAACAAAAATTTAA
>JBCBEA010000430.1:0-4242 GCA_038529195.1 Cyanobacteria bacterium J06600_6 | reverse complement strand
GTTGAAAGATTTGGCAATCCTATTCCTGCGGACGATCCTGGTAATGAGCTTCGACAGTCGCCAATCGGTTCTGGCGTTAGAAACACAGGTAACTTGAGTGTTATTAATTCTACGTTTTCTGGTGGTCTTGATGGCGGAATTGTGAATGAAGGTGGAACGGTTAACGTTTCTAATACAACGATCGCCGATGGACTAGCTAATGTCGATTTCTCTAACGTTACCAGCACAATCGTAACTGTCGTAGATGATGGTCGAGGATCGGTAGGAATTGATGATAATCAGAATTTAATTGGCAACTTAGAAGATTTAGGTCTTGGCGAACTACAGGACAACGGTGGCGCAGCTCCAACAATCGCTCTAACTGATGGCAGTCAAGCGATCGACGCTGGTAGCAATCCGAATGGTTTGACCGCAGATCAAAGAGGTGAAGGATTTGCTCGTACTGTTGGCACAGGTACAGATATTGGTGCTTTTGAACTGCAAGATGTTTCGATAATTCCGCCAGAAAATCCAGGTGATGTTGAATTAATTGTTTCAACCCTTGAAGACGAAAACGACGGTGACTTTAGCGATGGGGACTTGTCTTTACGGGAAGCGATCGCTGCTGCCGAATCGGGAGATACGATTACTTTCTCTTCTAACTTAAACGGATCGACAATTAACTTAAGCTTGGGCGAGTTAGTTATCGATAAAAATCTGACTATTGATGGTCTGGGTTCAGATCAGCTAACCATTAATGCAGCAGAGAATAGTCGTGTCTTTAATGTCGATGATGGTAATGAAGATAACTTGCTTGAGGTTGCGATCGATGGTTTAACTATTACTGGCGGAGATATTTCGCGAGAATTTGAAGAAAATAGTAACGGTGGAGGCATCTTTAGCCGTGAAAATCTCGAACTTACTAACAGTGTCGTTTCAGGTAATGCTGCGGGACTTTTGGGAGGCGGAATTTATAGCTCTGGCGCCAGATTAGATATTTCTAACACTACTGTTGATGATAATTCGGCTTTAAGACCAGTTGCTATCGGTCAAACGAGAGGCGGTGGGATTGCAACTGTTAGCAGTATAGTTGAAATTAGCAATAGCCAAATTACCAATAACCAAGCCTCAATTGGTGGAGGCGGAATTGATGCCCTAAACTCGCAGTTTACGATCAGCGATAGCGATATTACCGATAATTTTGGTCTAAATGCAGGGGGTATTGCTTCAGTCAGCTCTACCGTCAATCTTCAGGCTAGCAGCGTCAACAATAACCGTACGGGAATTTTTGAGGGTAGTGGCGCGATAAGTTCAGACTCGGATTCGACTCTAACTATTGATCGTAGCATCATCGACGGGAACTCTGGAATCGATCCTTTCGATCCAACTCCCCCCAGAGGTAGTCAGGCTTTTGCCTCAGGAATCGGCGCGAGAGGAACTACTATCATCAGTAATAGTACGATTAGCAATAATCTAGTCGAAAGAATTGACAGTCCTCTTCCTCCTGACAATCCTCGTAATAATATTCCACAGTTGCCAACAGGTTTCGGCGTTAGAAATACTGGCAATCTGACTGTAAATAACTCCACCTTTGCTGGTAGTGAAGATGGCGGAATTAGCAATGAAGGTGGGAGTGTAAAAATTACCAACAGTACGATTGCAGACGATTTAACTGGCGTTCCCATTGGCAATCCAACTCCAGATTCAATGGTCACTAGCAGTATTATTGTCTTTGGCGATACAAGTCTCAGACCACTCATTGATAGCAATAACAATCTGCTTTCCAATGTCGATTTAGTTCAGCTGGGTGAGCTACAGGACAATGGCGGTAGCGTACCAACACTTGCTTTGTTGCCCGGTAGTCAGGCGATCGATGCTGGTAGTAATCCTAACAATCTAGAAACAGATCAAAGAGGCGAGGGATTCGATCGCACTGTCGGCGCAGGTACAGATATTGGTGCTTTTGAGTTGCAAGACAATAATAGTCAAGTTCCCGATGTAGAAGTTCCCGATGTAGAAGTGCCCGATGTGGAAGTTCCTGATGTGGAAGTGCCCGATGTAGAAGTGCCTGATGTAGAAGTTCCCGATGTAGAAGTGCCCGATGTGGAAGTTCCTGATGTGGAAGTGCCTGATGTGGAAGTGCCTGATGTGGAAGTTCCTGATGTGGAAGTTCCTGATGTAGAAGTTCCCGATGTAGAAGTTCCTGATGTGGAAGTGCCTGATGTAGAAATTCCCGATGTAGAAGTTCCTGATGTAGAAGTTCCTGATGTAGAAGTTCCTGAACCTGGAAATGTGCCGAATGATTCCCTAGAAGGTACTGATGGTAATGACAGCTTAAGCGGAAATGGTACAGACGACGACTTTATTTCTGGCGGTGCTGGTCATGATACTCTCGATGGTAACGGGGGGAATGATACTATTTTCGGTGGTGCTGGAGGTGACATAATCTTTGGCGGTGCTGGAGACGATCTGCTTGACGGTAATGATGGTCATAATGAAATCTTTGGCGAGAATGGTAGCGACACCCTGCTCGGTGGAGTGAATAACGATACTCTTGTTGGTGGCGCTGGAGATGACTTAATTGTTGGTGCAGAGGGTCACGATAGTTTGCTTGGTAGTGGTGGTCTGGACGTAATTAATGGCGAAGAAGGTGATGATTTCATTAATGGAGATGATGGAGACGACCTACTAACTGGCGGAGCAGGAGCAGATACTCTAATTGGCGGTGCTGGGAATGATGTGTTTGTTCTTGAAGCCGACGACGTTCATGATACTATCGTTGATTTTGAGGTGGGTCACGATCGCTTGCAGCTGGCAGAATCTTTAAGCCTGGGTCAATTAAGCATTGTTGATAATGAGTCGGGTACAGGTTCGTTAATTATCGACTTGAATAACCACGATCGGGTGATTGCTGCTGTAGAAAACGTTCACGCAGCAGATCTTGAAATTCACATAATCTGCTAATGGCGTTTGGTTGCAATCCATACTTTGTAATTCCCTCTTCTGATCGGGGAGGGATTTCCATGAACCTGTTCAGTTTACTCTTCAGTAAAAGCCTGCACTTTTCCGTCAGGATTTAATAGTAGTCTAATCTTCACCGTCTGATTGATTGGTGTTGGGGAAACGAAAGGTTCTCCGTTAACGGGGATACTAGTCTGGCTCAGATACGATCTGGCAGCTTTTCCTAGAGGCACTATTCGTTCAATTGAACCATCAGGCGCAATAAATAAACGGTATTCCAAACTTTGCTGGAGAGCTGTTGGTGGCTGCCACTTATTTTGAAAATAAGCGATTACTTCTTGCATTTGGTTGAGTTGAATTGGCGATTTTGTTGCAGTTAGCTCATTATCTGGCTGAATAGCATCTTCGATTTGGAGATTTAATTCCCGATCTAAGTATTCATCTGTCTCAATCTTCTGACTACCTTGAACTGTAGCTGATGGATTAATCTGCTCTGGTAATGCTGCGCCTGGAATTTCAGGTTCAGGTTCAATTCGTTCTGACTGAGATTGTTTTTGCCTAAATGTTTCTTGCTTGGCTGTATTTTCTAATCCTGACTGGCGAGCGACTTGGGGTAAAGAATAATTAGCAGGGTCGGGAATATTGGGCTTAGGTTTGGGAGTTTCTACTGCAGGGGGAGGAGGAAGTCTATTCGCTGACGCTATTGGCTCGTCTAACTTTGGGGTTGCAGGTTGACGATTGGGGTCTGGTGAATTGGGGGGCGTAATTTCATTTAATTCGGGAATAACTGCCGTAGATTCAGATTGAGAGCGATCGCTAGCAATATTCTGCTGTTGCTGTGGTTTTAAAACAGTCACCACCGTCGCAATCGAGGCTGTTGCGATCGCTACTGCAGCAATTTTTCCCCAGATCGGAATTATTTTAAGCTCAGATTTTGACTCTTGAAGCTCTGGCAAAACCGCGACTGTATTCTGATAAGCTTCTAAAGCTGTAACTAAATCAAATAGCTGTACCGTACCTAGTCTGACCTTTTGGCGATCGCTATCATGGGATAAAGAGCCAAAAAAGAGTTCGTGATGCGTTAATCCTTCTGGTTTTAAATAGGGTAGCTGCTCGTTAACTTTAGTTAGCTTCGGAATTTCTAGATTAGTTTTGACTAACTCAAAAGAACTGTGTAGTTGGGTTTGCACATACTTATCAATTGCTGTCTGCAGCTGGAGTAATTCTTGTTCATCGCCCTGAATGGTTACCTCTTTAGAAGTAGTCAGACGTGGATCGTCAAACTTTAGTTTAAAACGTATT
>JBCBEA010000429.1:0-4263 GCA_038529195.1 Cyanobacteria bacterium J06600_6 | reverse complement strand
AAAAGAACCGATTACGATTATTGGTAAACAGCCAACTTGTTTAGACACTATATCAGAAACCAACTGTAAACTAAGATTTGAAAAGATGCTATCACGACCTAGTATTCTTACAAAAAAACAGTAAGGTAAAAAATGAAATCTTAACAATCAATTCAATAAAGGTAAGACTGTGGATACTAACTTAGAGCAATCCCCCAAAAAAGTTATCCAATAACTGCGTAGTATTAACTGGGGTTTCAACAAACCATTTTTTTGATCCTGGTAAACGTTGAAATTGCTTCTCCAGCTCATTCATGGCTTTTTGAGACAATTTAACAATATTTTGATTCAAATTAGAGGAGAATAGGAATAAAATCACGTTACCTAAAACTTCAACTTCCTGATTTAGCAGTTTCAATTTTACCTAGCACGGATTAATAGCTCAATAGTATGGTCAACTACCAGACACTCACCCTAACGGGTAGAGTGCTGGCTTGAGAAACCCAGTTCTCAACAAAGAGTTTCACTACAGCAGAGCCTAAACATGGTAAGTACTACCAGCCACTTCCCTCGGCTGGTTTATCTACAAGACTACTGGGAGTAGTCGCCTGAAGAAGGGACATCTTTGTTTAGGTGCTGGAGTGCGATTCGTTCTTGGCGAAAGTGGAATATAACCCATATAAACCAAGGCTTCTAGCTCCTGAGCTAGATGATAACTGTCCAAGAGATGAGAGTGTAAGTCTCTCCCCTGAAACTCGCAGGTGACTCCCAACCTGCCCACAGTGACCCGACTCGGAATTCGAGAGGCTGAAGCTGGGAACAGGGCGTAATCAGAGCGTAATCACAACGCACACTGACGCTAACGGGGAGTTCCCAAGGCGAAACATAACCTATAAAAGCAACCTACCTAAAGATGGACGTGATTTTAATTTGTCCTATCTCGCTTGAGATAAGTATCCCGTCAGGGTCTTCGAGCGCTACTGACAAAGAGTATGGGGTTCAAGCGGTTGAATTGGTTACGCCTAAAGGAACAAAACAATCAAAAGGATGGAACGAATAGAAACGAATTTGGGGTCTACAAGCAGGTCGTGTTTGTGGTAGACCAGACGAGAGGATTAAACCCCTAAATTCGGGTAGGACAAGGCGTAACTGCCTTGAGGAACTCAGAATACACAAACTGGAGGAGAGCATGATTAGACACATTAATAAATTTAATAGTGAATCTTGGGAATTTTTACCTTGGAAGAAATTTCAGGTTAATCTTTTTCGCCTACAAAAGCGAGTGTACAAAGCGGTTCGAGCAGGAGATACACGGAAAGCAAGGTCACTTCAAAAACTGATTTTACGTTCTCAAGCGGCTAGATTCCTGGCCATACGTCAAGTAACACAGCTAAATAACGGTAAAAAAACTGCTGGTATCGACGGAAAACTAGCCCTCTCATCCGAGGAAAGGTTTCAACTCGAGGAAGAACTAAGGTTAAAAGCTAATGATTGGAAACATAAAGGCTTACGCGAAATTCCCATCCCAAAAAAAGACGGAACACAACGTATGTTAAAAGTACCAACCATTAGCGACAGAGCTTGGCAATGCCTCGCAAAGTACGCCCTAGAACCAGCCCACGAAGCAACGTTTCATCCTCGGAGTTACGGGTTTAGAGCAGGACGTTCTACGCACGATGCACAGAAATTACTATTCATCAACTTGAACTCCAGATGTAATGGCAGTCAAAAAAGAGTAATCGAACTTGACATAAAAAAATGCTTCGATAGAATCAACCACTCCTCAATTATGGAAAACCTAATTGCTCCGCTAAGTTTAAAAACAGGCATTTTCCGATGCCTAAAAGCATGAGTAAATGTAGGATATCCAAAACAAGGAACACCGCAAGGTGGGGTAGTAAGCCCTTTATTAGCAAATATCGCGCTCAACGGAATAGAGGATATACATAACTCGATTCGGTACGCCGATGACATGATTATAATACTCAAGCCTAATGATAATGCGAACACAATACTTGAAAAAATCAAACAATTTCTAGCAGCACGAGGAATGGAAATTAGTGAACAAAAGACCAAGCTGACCTTAACGACAGATGGATTCAACTTCCTGGGTTGGAACTTCCGAGTCCAGAAAAACGGAAAGTTCAGAAGCCGTCCCTCAATGGACAACTTTAAAGCTTTCCGTGAGAAAGTAAAAACCATCATCAATAACTCGAACTATGGCGCAATAACCAAGGCTCAAAAATTAGCCCCTATTGTTAGAGGATGGAGGAACTACCACCGCTATTGCAAGATGGACGGAGCTAGAAATAGTCTCTGGCACATCAACAATAAAGCGTTCAAGGTATTTAACAAGGAGAAAAAACAAAGCCGACACACTAGTCGAAAACTAGTAAAACAAGCTTTCCCATTAGTCTCTTACTCCGAACACAAATTCGTCAATGTCAAGGGAGACAAATCGCCTTACGATGGCGACCTCCTGTATTGGAGCAAGCGAAACAGCAAACTCTACGACGGCGAAATCTCTAAAGCCCTAAGACGGCAAAACCATTCATGTGCAACCTGTAAACTTAAATTTACAGGTCAAGAGAGAGTAAATCTACATCATGTAGATGGAAATCACGACAACTGGAGCCATAACAACCTTGTAGCAATACATGAATCTTGTCATGACTACATTCACATGAGCAAAACAAACTTCACGAGTTTCGGGAGCTAGGTGCAGGGAAACCCGCACGCCTAGATCTAACAGAGAGGAGCGAGAGGTAATACTCTCCTTCGACTCTACCAGGGACATACAACTATTATTAGGGGTTATACCCAATGACAAACAAGATACGAGTACCAGTTTTATCGCCTGAAGGAAAACCTTTAATGCCCACAACCAGTGCAAGAGCGAGGAAGTGGATTGCTTCGGAGAAAGCCAAACCAGTTTGGAACGATCTCAATATCTTTTGCGTTCAACTACTTGTAGAACCAAGTGGTACTGAAACACAAGAAATTGTAGCTTCGATTGACCCTGGAAAGCTATTTTCTGGTATAGCAGCAGTGAGCAACAAAGCCGTATTGTTTACTGCTCATGTTGTTCTACCATTCAAGCGGGTGATCAAGAGAAAACAAGCCCAGAAGATTCTGCGTAGAGCTAGAAGGGGAAGACGTATTAATCGAAACATTCCTTTTGCTCAAAGAGCGCACAGGCAGAAGAGGTTTGATAATCGAAGAGGGAATAAATTGCCTCCATCGATTCGTGCAAACCGTCAGCTAGAGCTAAGAATTATTCGAGAATTAACCAAGTTATTACCTGTAACTGAAGTGGTTTGTGAATATGTCCAAGCTAGAGGCAACAAAGGCTTTAGCCCTGTAATGGTCGGGCAAAAATGGATGCTCAAACAGTTATCTAATATTGCTCCTACCCATACTTTAGAAGGCTGGAAAACCAGTGTTTTGAGGCAAGAATTAGGACTAGAAAAGAATAAAGATGATAAGTCTGTTCAAGATGTGACCACCCATGCCAATGATGCCATAGCATTAGGAGCTAGTCGTTTTGTCCAATATAAAGCTTTTCATACAGCTAATTCTCAAGGGAGACATTGGGTCGGATCGATTCAATTAACTGATGCACCATTCAAGGTAATAGCTCGCCCTCAATTGTATCGAAGGCAGTTGCATTTTGAGAACCCAAGTAAAGGTGGTATTCGTAAACGCAAAGGTGGAACGATTACACCTTTTGGCTTCCGTAGCGGAGATTTAGTTGTTGCTACAAAAGGGAAGAGTACCGTTCGAGGATACATAGGAGGTTATTCGGAAAAGAATAAAGTGGTTAGCGTGTATGACGCTAATTGGAAACGATTGGGACAGTATAAAGTCTCAAAAACCAAATTACTAAGAAGGAGTAATGGGCTATGTGTTGCTTAACCTTGGAAAAAATTCCTCCCGACGCTGATTCAGTTTGCTGCGCTATCGCTACGCAAATAAATACAGTCGCGGGACTTCTTTTTGATTTGGTTGAAATAGTTCTCTGAGTTTTCAAAATTGTAATAATTGCGTTAGTATATGGGCGCAGTTTACTTTACTAATTTATGGGTCAAGTTATTGCTGTAGCAAACCAGAAAGGTGGAACTGGAAAGTCATCATGTGCAGTCCATCTACTTCATTGGTGTAGTCAGAAAGGAAGTACTTTACTTATCGATGCCGATGCTCAAGAGAGCAGTACTAGATGGATACAGGGAAAAAACTATAATAGTCAAATAGAGCGAGATCCAGAAGATTTGTTTGAGCTGGCTC
>JBCBEA010000428.1:0-4264 GCA_038529195.1 Cyanobacteria bacterium J06600_6 | reverse complement strand
TTGTGCTAATGCGTCGAAGGGAGGAGGTTCTATTTGCAGCTTGGAGTCAAACGCTCCGTGATGGCAACCTACAGTATAAGGCGGGGTCTTAGTTGTGAAATGAACATAACTACCATCTGGTAACTGTAGCGCGTTGCAATCATCGAGTTCTTCATCAGGTAGGAACGGTATCATTGCGCTCCTCGTAGTTGTCTAACAAGGTTGAAACATCAGGTCGTCGCTCGTAGTGGAAAATTGGCACACCATCCACCGCAACTGCTATGGGGCCGCGCGCGCTTGCCTCAACAGGTTCAGCTTGCCAATCAGGAGAAAGGGGAATGCGCCAATCATAATCATAGGGAAGCGCCACTCTTTGTATCCAAGATTTGATGCCTACCATCGGTAAGTCTTCGCTATTTATAGCGGTCAGAATTTAGCGCAAGTGCTTTGCAGGCAATGGAACCTAGCTATCAGTTGAAAGCCACGCCAGATTCGGATCGTCCCAGTGTCGACCTCATACCCATGGGTACGTTTTCCCAAGACTATGAATATGTTGAAGGTTCTGGCGATCTTGACGAATGTAATGGTCGTATTGCGGTGACGCCAGAATTCCCGCAAGGTACTTATCACTACTACGTGACCGACGCTTACCCCTTTGTGCAGCGCTGCGTGAAGGGAACGCCCGATCTGTCGGCACGACCTGACCCACCAGAGGGTGGTAGACCGCCTGAGGATGGTGAGCGGCGCTTGCAATTACAACAAAGATAATTTTGCGAGAAAGGCACGCGGTTCGGAGAACCGCCAGTCGTCGCTTCGACGACGATCTGGGCATTCGCCCTGTGCCGCATCTGACTCCGTTGGGCGGTTTCACCGACTTAAAGGAAGTGTCGAGGGTGTTTATCTTTTCGCCGACCATTTTTGACTATTTTCTTTGATTTACATTCGGGACACTGCATAGTTAGTAGGGTTTACCATATTTTAGTTGTACAACGTCATTTTTCTTTCTTCGCTATGTAGTTGTCCGCGTGCAAAAAATTTTTTGCACTAGTTCCAGTTGTTGCGCAATCGCCGTGTTGAGTTTTTGAGTATTGTCACCAGAATATTCTAGGATAGCAGAAGCGCCTGTAGCGAAGCTTACAAAGGCTATTGTTGGCACTGGTTTCCTAAAAAAGGATATCATCAAAACCCCTACTATGTAGTAGTTCTCTCACGGTTAAGGGACGCGAAAAAATCCCATTTTCATTGTAGGAGTTATTCCTTTCTCAAGCCCTCAATGTGGTCTAACTCAGTTATGGATTAATCTCTGTACATCCAATGTCCTACGCAAACCAGATAATTGTTTCGCATAAAGATTCTTCCCCCAGCGAGTGTATGCTTCGTCTCCTTCTATTGTCACTTATGCTTCCATTGGTCCTGGTGGCGACCATTTCTCTACTTGTTTGGCAAAGCGTTCTTCTCAACCCATAATTGTTGTGTGAGATTTCTCGAACAAACGACCTGTGGCTCTGCAGCGCTTAGGCGCAGACCGCCGCTAGGCGGCTAAAAAGCTTTGCTTTCGCCCCAATCTCTCACTCTGAACGCTCAATGCTGATGAGACAATTTCTGGTGCTGTTCTCAGTCTTGCCATTGGTGTATTTGTTCGTTCATTAAATCTTTTTCCGCAACTACGACAAAGGTAATTTTGTCGTTGTCTTTGGTCTTTTAGTCTTGCTTTTCCGTTCTTGACTCTCTTGTTACTCTGGCAATAAGGACATTGCATTATTTTTCAGAAATCTTAGGTCATTTCCATTTTATCTATCACTTCTTCAGACACCAATGCCCTATTGTTAGAAGTAAATTTTTTTTCCCATTTGCTTATTTCCATTTTGCTATTTCTCTTGTATTAGAGCAAAATTTTGTTGATTTTAATATTAAACAATTAAAGTTTTTAATTATTACATTTAATCGTATTTTTCAATTACAGTTTTGTAATGTCTATCTTCAATTTTAAAACTAAAATATAGCTATTAGAAAAATATAGATACGCAGAAAATATATCATGAGCTGTATCAACAATTGCTATTATAAATTACTAAAAACCAAACTAGTTAAAATATTTTGTCGAGCGATGTAGCCTTTCTCAAAACAGCAAGATATACCACAATCAGCAATTAACTATCAACAAAAACCGAGGTCTTGAATGTATCGCATCAAAATGAGAACCGCTGTATTGCTGCTAGTTATCAAAAAGATAAAACAATAGTAATTAATAATACAGCTTTATCCTTGGCTAAAACTAAATTTCAAATTATTGATCCAAAATCATCAATTACCAACTACAGATTAATTTGTTGATTTTTTTGCTCTAAAAGGAGTTTGATTCATGCAACAGAAAAATAAGTTTTTTTTGTCGATATGTATGGGGGTGACAATGACAATCATGTCTACAACAATCGCTATAGCTGAGAATATAGAGGAACTCGATTCATTTAACAATAGAAAATCAATCGATCCTAATTACTCAACCGAATCCTCTTTCGATAATTTATCTATAGTCAATGGCAATAATCGGCAGTTAAGACAAACATCTCAAGATGATGTTACTACCAATATCATTCAACCCGCCTTACAATCTATTGCCGATGTCACCAAGCTCAATCCTGATGATAATCAATTATCGCTACCAAATAAACCTGAAGAAGTAGAAACCAGAACGCAAATACCAATTACTCTCCAAGAAGAGATCGCCTTGACTCTTAAGAACAATCAAGAAATACAAGAAGGTAAATTACAGGTAGAACAGGATGTTGCTGTATTAAGAGAAGCCAAAGCCACTCTTTATCCTACTCTCGATCTTAATGCTGGATTTAATTACAGCAATTATATTTTTTTAAACAGTATTTCCGATGAGACTATCGACGAAGGTGTCGAAGAAACGATCGCAGAATATCCCAATCTTTCAGAAGCAGAAGCTAGGAATTTTGTAGAAGATGAATATGATAATTTCGATCTCAGTAGTGCCGAAGTTAGTGCCAATGTAACTCTTAACTATGACATCTATGACGGGGGTTTGCGAGGGGCAAATATTCGTTCTACAGCTAAAACATTGGATTCAAGCCGACTCAATCTTGAAGTGCTTACAGAACAGGCTATTTACGAGACTGCACGAGATTACTATAGTTTGCAGAACAATGATGCTTTGGTTGAGATTCAAGGAGCAGCAGTAACCGATGCCAATCAAACCTTGAAAGATGCCAAGCTACAAGAACAAGCAGGTTTGGGAACAAAATTCGATGTCTTTAGTGCTGAAGTAGCACTGGCTCAAGCGATTCAGGCTCTCACCAGCGCACAAGAAGAGCGAAATATTGCACGCCGACAGCTAGCAGAAACCATAAGTGTTGCTCATGACTCCGATCTGGCTACGGCAGATGCGATCGAGGTAATTGATACTTGGAAATTGTCTTTACCTGAAAGTATTATTCGAGCATTTGAAAATCGCGCCGAATTAAAGCAGTTTGTGCTCCAAAGAGATATTGGCGCAGAACAACGGAAAATCGCTTCCTCAGCAGTAAAACCAACCATTAGTGCTTTTGCCAGCTATGGAATAGATGACGACTTTGAAGATAGTTATGATGTCAGCGATCCTTACAGTGTGGGTTTGAGTCTGCAATGGCGACTGTTTGATGGTGGTGCTGCTAAGGCAGGGGCAAGACAGGCAGAAAAAGATATTGAAATTGCCGAAACTCAGTTTGCCAATCAGCGCAATCTAATCCGCTTTGCCGTAGAGCAAGCCTATTTTGGTTTAGAATCCAATCTCAAAAATATGAGTACTGCCACTCAAGAAATGGATTTGGCAGAGGAAAGTTTGCGCCTGGCTCGAATGCGTTTCAATGCGGGGGTAGGAACACAAACTGAAGTAATTGACGCACAGACTGACTTAACTACGGCTCGCGGTAATCTATTGTCCTCAATTATTGATTACAACCAGTCTTATGTAGATCTCAAACGGCAAATATCTAATGTTGATCGCAGCGATTTGTAAGAACAATTTTGAGTTTTGACTGATTAGTTACTGGTTAGTCATAGAAGAGGCGGAAACGGCGAGATTTCCACGCCATGTTCCACGCCGTGATACCGCTACGCATATAGCTATTAGTTTAAGGAGGTAATTTTAATGAGTGATACCAAGATTTTTTGCAAAAGCAAAAACAAACGGGGACAACTATTAAAGAAAATTGCAATTTTGATTTTGGCTAACATAGCTGCCATATCTTTTCTCACTATTGGCAGTGCCAAACTGTTGGTT
>JBCBEA010000427.1:0-4290 GCA_038529195.1 Cyanobacteria bacterium J06600_6 | reverse complement strand
ATTCAATTTATTTAGGTATTAGAGAGGATCTAGACAATGATTTTTCTGTTTCCTAACGACTGTTTTGATCCTCAAAAGCCTGATGCAGTTTATCGCGATCGCTATTTAGCTTTTAAACAGGCGGGTTTTCAAACGGCTCTAATTGAAATTGAATCACTAGATAGTCCCAATGCGAGCATATATCCCGCATCCTTAGCCCAGGATCTTATTGTTTACTTGGGCTGGATGCTATCAGCAGAGAATTATCGGCTACTGACTAAAATAATTCATGGTGCGGGAGCGACTCCCTTTACTTCAAATGAAGAGTATTTAGCTACTCACTATTTGCCTAACTGGTATCCCCTAATTCAAGATTTGACTCCAGAAACTAGGATATATGCTGCCAATGAAGATCTAGTCGCCAAACTAGCCCAGCTCAACTGGTCACGATACTTTATTAAAGACTATGTCAAATCTTTAAAAACTTCTGTTGGTGCAATTATCGATCGCCCAGAGCAAATAAATATCGTCTTGGCAGAGATGAAAAAGTATCGAGGCGTAATTGAAGGGGGAGTGTGTGTACGTCGAGTTGAGGACTTTCTGCCCAAAACTGAACAGCGCTACTTTGTAATTAACCACCAGCCATTTGCTGCCGATTTGGATCTGGATATTCCCCAGTTAGTTCAAGAATGCGCGACGAGAATTGAGAGTAACTTCTTTTCGGTTGACGTTATTCAGCGTGCAGATGGGGCGCTGAGAATTGTCGAAATAGGAGATGGACAGGTTTCTGATTTAGTTGGTTGGTCTGTTGATCGGACAATTCAAATTTGGCAAAATGCGATCGGGTCTTGATTGCGCCTGCCCTAATATTTCAGGCTAAACGACACAATTATCTTGCTGTGGGACTTCCTCTAAAGAGCGATTCAAAGCTTGATGAGCAGTACGCGTAACATAAACCGTGCAGGTAACGGTGGCAATAAAACCAATAATTTTGATGATCCATTGCAGTTCAGGATTGGCGAGCTGGCTGGCTGTGCCAATAGTTGCCAAATCTCCCGCTAGAGAGCCGAAATAAACGTAAACAACGGTCATGGGAATCATGCCAATCGAACCGAGAAAATAATCTTTGAGAGAAATGCCTGTAATGCCAAAGGCATAATTTAATAAGCTAAAGGGAAAAATAGGGGAGAGACGGGTCAAGAGAATAATTTTTAAGCCCGAGCGATTTAAAGCTCGATCTAAGGTCAAAAATTTCTGATCGCGAGCGATTTTTCCCTCGACCCAGTTTCTCAGTAAATATCTGCCAAGCAGAAAAGCACAGGTTTCACCAATTGCTGCTCCGATCAGAACATATACAGAACCCCAAGCCACGCCAAATAATAGTCCTGCACCTAAAGTTAAAATCGATCCTGGAACTAACGCAATCGTGGCGATGATATAAATCAGGATAAAGGCAATTGCACCCAGAGAACCCAGACCTTGCACCCAAAGTAAGATAGTCAAGACTAATTCAGACAAGTGCGTTACTGACATAGTTTTTGCCGTCAAAAATAGATTTAATATGAAATACTTAATTACTTGCTACAGATAAGTAAAGACATAAAGACGATTAATTTCTTCTGCCCTCTGCCTTCTGCCTACATGCGGCTAAAGCCTTTGTGCCTCACTAAACCTATATGTAGCATTCTTTTTTAGATTTCATATAACTTGATCGCAATTTCCGCTTGGCGATCGCCGATTACTTTTAAGCTTATATTCTTTATGACATTCGATCTTGAGAAATAACTGAGAATCAGACAATAAGTGCCTGAGTCTGACTACTTCTAATCAAGATTTTTTTGAGCTTTAATTTCTGCAATGTCTTCGCTCCAAAAGACAATTTTGTCGTCTAGAGCCTTCAGAGTAGTTTGGGGGTAATAAAAAGCAAGAATTTGCTCTGCTGTCCAGCCTAGGTTGGCTAAATTATATGAACCATACTGACTTAAACCTACACCATGACCAAAACCTCCACCGATAAAGCTATAGCCAGTCAGCTGCTTATTTTTATAGATGGGTTCTAGATAGAAAAAGGTGCTGCGAGGTGGCTGTAGAGCGCTGCGAATTTCATTTTTATGCAGCTGTAGTCTGCCGAGATCGGTTTCAATATTTAGAGCTAACATTCTGCCCGATTTTGATCGCTGATGAACTTTCATCGACTTAATTGTCTGGAAATCAGCTAAGGGATGACGGGTTTTTCGAAGATATTTACGTAAATCTTGGTTTAAATTGGCAATACTACGGCTTTTATGCCAGCGAAATACGCCTTTCCTGCCCGTTTCATTAAATCCCCGTTTCAGACCAATGAAGTGTTTAAAGGTTTTTTCGTTATTCAGGGGATATTTAAGTAAATTCCAGAAAGGTTTAGGAGCATCAATCACAGGCTGAAGGTAAGGACGCTGTTTGCCATCCCAAGTATCTTCAAACCCGGCTGTAACTCCCCCAGTAGTAGAGGAATATAGGGCATCGATTAATTCATTATCATAGGTTAGAACCAAACCTGCGGTTTTGGCGATCGCTCGATCGCTGGTGGGGTTAGCGTCATTTAAACCTTTATATACCTGACAGTGAACCGTCGCACAGAGCTGATAGTCATCTACGGTAAAACGCCTCAGATTACGCAGGGCATAGGTGCGGGCAATAATAGTCTGGGCAGCCACCGCTTGAGCCGGGGCATTAGCACCAATTTCATAGGGTACTACCCCCCGCAAATAAGTTTCTAAAGCAACCCGATTGACTAGGGTAAATTCCCCGTGAGCATTGGGCTGAAGGCGCAGACTACCACCGTATAGTCGAGCAGCCTGAGACTTATTGGTCGTGTTGACCTTAACCAAATTCTGACTGCTGGTAATTTCTACCTGATCTTGGTTATATTCTTGTCCTGCAATTTCCAAGACAATATCTGGCTCTTGATATAGAATTTCCGTGTCTAGATAGGGACTTTCATAACCGTTAGCTTCGAGGCTGTGGAGCAACCAGCGACGTACTAGGGGAGTCTGATAAACATCCCGCTTTGCCCACACCTGCCAACGTCCAGGTTGGGCTACTTCCACTTCAATGCCCAGCTTTTTCCAGGAGTTAGCGCTATCTTCCGCCGTTTCAAAAGTTGAGCGATCACTCAAAATTAACTTTTCGGCTAATTTAGGTTCAGTTAAGCGGGCATAATCCACTTTTAAACGCACTTCTTCAGTCTGGATTGGCTTAGAGTTAGGTGAATCAGGAAAACTAACCTTTAACGAATCTCCTACAACACTTTGGATTGTCACCTCCTTAATTTCTGGGTCGCGATCGACTATGGGTGCTGCACCCAAACGCTGGATAATGCCAATTTCTAACTTTAAATCCTGCTTTCTACCTTTGGCAGCTTCTGCTGGTAGCCAATTACCAAAGCTGGCGAGGAAAAAGACACCGAGATATATCGTTATTTTAAACATTGCTCTTATTTCTCAATCTCGACTAAACAAAAAAAGTAAGAAGGTCAGCTGCAAACACTTTCACTCCTTACTTTTGACTTCTTAACCTTTTACTTAAGCCCCATTTTCAGAAGTTTCGAGCAGATTCTCTCCATCCATCATTTGCTTCGCAGCTTCTAATAGATCCTCTTCGACGTAGGGTTTGACAAAATAGCCGTTAGCTCCACGAGAAGCAGCGATGTTACGCATTTTTTGCGCACCACGGGAAGTTAGCATAGCGATCGGTAACGCAGCCAATTTTTCATCCTTCTGGAGTTGCGCCAGCAGTTCCAAACCGTTCATCCGTGGCATTTCAATATCGCAGAAAGCAATATCACACTCTAAACCATCAGAGAGTTTTTCCCAGGCTTCTTGTCCGTCTCTAGCCTGCTCTACCCGATAGCCTGCTTTTTTAAAGGTCATAGATAATAGTTCTCTTACCGTTACGGAATCATCGATGATCAGTACTAAAGGTGCATCTTCAAAATCAATATTTTGATTATTAGCTAGAGTAGCTTTCACACTCGCCGATTCTGCCTCTTGATTTGCCCGATTAATCTCAATTAAATGCTGTGCCACATCCATGAGATCTTTTTCCGTATAGGGCTTAGTTAAATAAGCTTTTGCTCCTAAATCATTTGCTATCTTACGGTGTTTATCTGCACCACGAGAAGTCAACATAGCGACGGGAATAGATTTGAGCTCCTGGTCTTGATGGAGATTAGATAATAGTTCTAGACCATTCATCCGTGGCATTTCAATGTCACTAAAGATCATGTCACAGACAAGTCCGCCACGAAGTTTATCCCAGGCTTCCTGACCG
>JBCBEA010000426.1:0-4305 GCA_038529195.1 Cyanobacteria bacterium J06600_6 | reverse complement strand
TGCTCGGAGCTAGGCTGAGACTGCAAATGTTCAAACTGGCTGGCGATCGCCACGATTGCTTCTCGATCCCATCCTTGAGCAAGAATTTGTGCCCATTCTGGATCATATTCTGATTGCTGCTGGTCAAAATACATTTCTGTCCCGACTGAAGTAATCAGAGCATCTGGAGGCAATAATGACTTTGCTTCTGCCAATAGACGATAAAGATATAGAGAGCGACCCGTAGCATATACGATTTTACTGCTATATTGTTGCCGATGTTCAGCAAGCTCATGGTTAAGCTGCTTTAAAGCTGCATCGTCACCGACTAAAGTATTGTCTAAATCAGTTACAAATAAAAAAGGATTCATATCTGGGAGATTCATAAAAGATATTGAAACTTAAATATTGATTTTACGATTAGAATTTACACACATAACAATATAAACACTCTAATTGATAAATCGAAAGGTCTAATTAATTTGCAATCCCCTCAACATAAGTTTGAATTAGACCATTGTGGCTTGTGGTGCTCAATAATTCTAGATATTTTGGCAATTGTTGATTGGATTTAGCACAGGTTATCTGCTCTTTACAACTAGCAACACAAACTGGTTAGCTGGAGGTTGGTTTAATTAATATTTTTTGGGAACAAGAGGGATGAGATTTTGGGTGTAGAACTTCGCAGTTATGTCTACTTAGATCGCCTACAGCTACAGCATGCAGCCTATATTGGTACTGTGGCATCAGGATTTTTACCCCTACCAGGAGATGCCTCCCTCTGGATTGAAATATCGCCTGGCATCGAAATCAATCGCATTACAGACGTTGCCCTCAAATCGGCAGTTGTGCGTCCAGGAGTACAGTTTGTGGAAAGACTTTATGGACTGCTAGAAATACACGCCAAGAATCAGGGCGAGGTTAAGGCAGCAGGTAGGGCAATTTTAGATACTTTGGGAGTTAGTCGCAGCGAAGGTCTAAAGCCCAATATTGTTTCTAGCCAAATTATTCGTAATATAGATGCGTATCAGGCACAGTTGGTTAATCGCGACTGTCGGGGACAAATGCTGCTAGAGGGACAAACTCTTTACGTGCTGGAAGTTCAGCCTGCAGCCTATGCTTCCCTCGCTGCCAATGAAGCAGAAAAAGCAGCTTTGATTAATATTTTAAAAGTAACTTCTATCGGTAGTTTTGGTCGGGTTTATCTTGGTGGAGAAGAAAGAGATATTATTGCTGGATCTGCAGCAGCTTTAGCAGCTTTAGAAAGTATTGCCGGTAGAGAAGTTTTTAATCAAAAGAAAGAATAGTGAAAATTTGGAAATTTAGCTCCTGCATGCAGTTTTAAGATTGGGAACTGGTGACAAAGCAGGGATAATAGGGATAAATAAATTAGAGATAGGCGATCGCAGGTAAATTTTAAGTGGCAAATATTGAGCATCTAACTAAATTAAAACAGGGTGTCGCTAGTTGGATGGATTGGTTAAATAGCCACCAGCAAACGACAATTAATTTGACCAACGCTGATCTGCGATCGGCAAATCTAGCAGAGGTTTATCTCGTAAAAGCTAACTTGGCGGGAGCAAACCTCAGTTCGGCAAACCTCAGTTCGGCAAATCTGACAGGAGTTAATTTAGTTGAGGCAGAATTAAGTTCAGCAAATCTCCATAGAGCAAATCTGGCGGGAGTCAATCTTCAGTCAGCTTTTTTGATCGATGCTGATTTAGCAAAAGCAAACCTAATCGGCTCCGATTTACGATTGGTGATAGGCAAAGGTGCAAACTTTACCCAGGCTAATTTAATTGGAACTTCGATTCGTCAAGCTAGGTTACCTCATGTAAACTTCACTCAAGCCAAACTCAATCGAGCAAATCTCAGTGAGTCAGATTTAGTTAAGGCTAGTTTTGACTTAGCAGATTTATCAGGAGCAAATTTCTTTGAAGCAGAATTACAGTCTGCCAGTTTTTATCAGGCTAATTTACAGGGAGTTAAGGCTGTTACTGCTCATTTAAGCCATAGCTATTTTTTAGGCAGCAACCTAGCAGAAGCTAGCTTGGTCGACTGCGATTTACGCTGGGCTAATCTCAGCTATGCTAATTTTCAGAGTGCCGACCTGCAGAGGGCAAAATTAAGGGGCGCTAGCCTTGCTAACGCTAACCTGACTAACGCTAACTTGGCATCAGCTAACTTAAGGGGTGCTAACCTGACTAACGCTAACTTAACTCAGGCTAATCTTACTAACGCCGAGATAGAAGATACTATTCTCAAACGGGCAAAGTTGACAGGAGCGATTATGCCTGATGGAATCAGATATTTTTAATTATTTGCAGATGGTTTTTATGAGAAATGACTATAGTTGCTTAATCGCTGCTTCCAAAGCGATCGCAATATGCGTCCAGTGTGTTCCTCCCTGGCAAAAAGCGATATAGGGTTCGCGCAAAGGTCCATCGGCAGAGAATTCAGAGGTGCTACCGTCAATAAATGTGCCTCCCGCCATCACCAGCTGGCTGGCATAGCCTGGCATCGCACCAGGGACAGGTTCGACATAAGAATCAATCGGCGAATATTGCTGAATGGCTTTACACAGGGCAATTAGCTTTTCTGCAGAGCCTAGCTGCACTGCTTGAATAATGTCGCGTCGAGGTTCAAAAGGCGAGGGACTAACAGGATACCCCAGACGATCAAAAACGTAGGCAATTAAATGGCTACCTTTAACTGCTTCGCCAACCATTTGTGGAGCGAGAAACAGTCCTTGAAACATCAGGCGATTCTGGTTGAAAGTCGCGCCACTGCTGCTGCCAATCCCAGGGGAAGTTAAACGACAGGCTGCCATTTCTACGAGGTCCTTTTTTCCTGCAATATAGCCTCCTGCGGTGACGATTGTACCACCAGGGTTTTTGATCAGCGAGCCTGCCATCAAATCGACGCCGACCGCAGTTGGTTCGCGATCGCCAATAAATTCACCATAGCAGTTGTCTACAAAGCAGACAGTGTTGGGGTTCTGCTGCTTGACTGATGCGACAATCCGCTCAATATCTTCAATTGCCAGGCTTTGCCGCCAAGAATAGCCACAGGAACGCTGGATTAAGACCAAACGAGTCTTACCTGTAACTGCCGTACTCAAACCCGACCAGTCAATTGTTCCCTCTTGCGTCAGCTCTAGCTGTCGATAACCAATCTTGAAATCTTTGAGCGAACCCTGATTATCACCCCGCAGACCAATTACTTCTTCGAGGGTGTCGTAGGGTGCGCCAGCCACCGCCAGCATCTCGTCACCTGGTCGTAACACTCCGTACAAGGCACAGGCGATCGCATGGGTTCCAGAAACAAACTGCACGCGCACAGCAGCAGCTTCAGCCTGCATGACCTGGGCAAATACCCGATCTAGAGTTTCTCGACCGAGATCGTCGTGTCCATAACCACTAACGCTAGAAAAATGCTGCACTCCTACTCGGCGATCGCGAAAGGCAGTCAAGACTTTTTTCAGATTTTGCTTGACCTGAGCGTCAATTTTAGAAAAAATCGGTATTAGTGCTTGTTCTGCTTCTACTAGCAGATCTTCGGTTTTCATATTTTTAACGTAGTGCTGAGATGATACTTAGTAGCCATGCGAGTAACGCTTTTGCAGTTTATCTCGTCAACGGCAAGTTCGAAGATTAAGAGTCTGGAATCAAGTTCATTACCTAATATCTAAGTATGACAAATAGCGTTAACCTGGGTTTTGTTGCGTTATGTGTACTAACTATTAGATGATGTATTCAATTACACCGTAAATAAATTACATAGAGTTGAGATTTAGTTTTATCAATGACTGCGACATCAGAAAGAATCCCTCCTGCTTGGGGAACAATCATCTACATGGGCATAATTCACTTTATTGCTCTCTTTGCTATTTTCCCCAGCAACTTTAGCTGGAATGCTCTAGGAGTAGCATTTGTACTTTACGTAATTACCGCAGGAGTTGGTATTACTTTAGGATTCCATCGTCTCGTATCTCATCGCAGTTATCAAGTTCCCAAACCGCTAGAATATTTCCTGATCTTTTGCGGGACTTTGGCTGGTCAGGGAGGTCCCTTAGACTGGATTGGACTACATCGTGTTCATCATCAATATTCTGATTTAGAATCTGACCCCCATAATTCTCTCAAGGGATTTTACTGGAGCCACCTTGGCTGGATGCTCTGCCAAAATCCTGCTAACGAAAAAATTGAGCGCTATACCAAAGATATTTCAGGCGATCGCTTTTATCAGTTTTGCCAACATGGGATGATTCCCATCCAGCTGAGCTTGGCTGCCGTCCTCTATTATTTTGGCGGTCTACCCTTTGTC
>JBCBEA010000425.1:0-4308 GCA_038529195.1 Cyanobacteria bacterium J06600_6 | reverse complement strand
TGAGCAAATTCCATCTGAGTTTTATCGAGGAGATATATCTAGTGAATTAAAAATTTATCATATAGGTAATATTGAAAGAATTGATGACCTTTTGTATAAAGCTAGAGTCATAGTCTAACGTATAGAAAAAAATGATGTTGCAGAATTAGATGAAGTAAAAATTGACCAAACTATATATCTTCAAGCAGTTGAGCCATATCGACTAGTTCTAGGAAATGAAGAACCAAGTGCTTTCAGAAAACAGCTTAAACAACTTCTTAAAAATGGTTTGGTTATATATCAAATTTCTCCAACAGTTTCCAATAAGGAATAAGTATTATGAACGATGAAAATTCTAAAGATATATATTTAGATTTTGAAGATCCAGAAGAAATAAAAAGTATAAATAATACAGAAATAGATAATGAAATTGATAATAATATCGATCTTAGTCCAGAAGATTTTGCAATTTTAGCGAGACAAGCAAGTGGCTATAATAATGATCATATGCGTGATATACACGATTCTCAGATTCATGAGGACAGGAAGCAGAACTCGGAAACAGAGAAGGAAAGCTCGTCTTCTGTTGTTAAACCGAAGAAGATAGGACTACGAAAACCCTATATCAAAATAGTGGTAGGAATATTTTTAATCAGTTTTGTTGTAATTGCCCTTCTTTTCTTAAGAGGTAGCTGGCAAAGAATTTTGAGTCTGAATCAAAAACAAGATACAGCCGTTGATAAATCAGCGGTCGATCCTGATAAACAAACAATAGAAAAGTTAAAAGCAGATCTAGCACTAATAGAACAAAGTAAAAAACCTATTGAACCCGAACCTGCTCCTGAACCCGAACCTGCTTCTGAACCTGAACCTGCTTCTGAACTTGAACCTGAACCTGCTCCTGAACCTGAACCTGAACCTGAACCTGTACCTGTACCTGTACCAATTGATCCCTACGAACAATGGACCTTACTGTCTCAGTTAGGAACATTAGGTGGCTCAAATTTTGATTCGAGAACCATTGCTTCCAACGAAGTATCTTCTCCTTCCGATGTTCAACCTCCAACAAATATTTCTTTACCTTCATCAGAAATCAGCAACAATATAGATAAGAAAAGATCTAGAAATTCAGAATCTTCTAAGTTTAATAACAAAGTTGCTAGCGTTTATCTTGGAAACAATCTAGGAATTAGACATCAAAATACTTCTGAGAATTCTGGTATTGAACAAAATGTCTCATCATTAGAATCGAGATTTTCTCCTTCAGCCCAAAAGATTATATTAAGCGGGTTGGGTGTTTCCCAATCAAATTTGAAATCTACAAGTCAAAGTCCTAATTCAAGCAAAACTACTATTCCTACAAGTGCTGAAGGAATACTAAATAATCCTATTGCTTGGACTGATACTTCAGATCTAGAAGAAACTAGAGGAACTATCACTCTAGCAGAATCATTAAAGAACGAGGATGGCAGTATCGCCCTCCAAAAAAACTCTTCAATCATCGTTAAAATTTCTAATTTCAATCGGGCTGGATTTTTGACATTAACCCCTATCGCGGTCATCACACAAAATCTTCAAGACGAAATATCACAACGAGAAATCCCTGAAGACAGCATTTTAATTAGTAGTGCAAATAATCGACCATTAGAGTTTAAAACTGAAAATTCAAATAATGGTAATTCTAGTATAAATCGACTTTTAGGAAGCACTGTAGAAGGTGGAGTAAGAAGTTTACCCATTCCTAAAAGTATAAGTTCAGCAATATCTAGAAATATTATCAATTCTGGCTTTAGAAGCCAAAATAATGGCAAATTCTACTTCATTGAAGCTCAAACTCCTGTTTCAGTTCAAGTCAACAACTCACTCTCTTCAAATTGATGAAAATAAAATCCTCTACAAAATATACCAATAATTCCTATGCTAGTCTTCTAACTCTGATGCTTATAGCCACTCCAATCAAGAAATTTTGGCATCTCAATATTACTTCTCCTTCTCTAGCAAGACTTCCAGGCTTGCAAACAACTGAGCAATTAAAACAACTTCGGCAAAAACAAAGACAAATTCCTATTGCTACATCTATAGAAGGAACTATTTCTACTCCAATTGTCTGGACAGATAATGTTCAATCCTCAGAAACTAGAAGCACTATAACTTTAAATGAACCTCTTTTATACTCTAATGGAGATACCGCCCTATCTCAAGATTCCTCCCTGATAGTTGAAGTTGATAATTGGGATGGGGCAGGATTTGTAACCTTAAAGGTAGTCGCAGTCATATATAAGAATTCCCAAGGAGATCTAGTCCAAAGTCTTCTGCCAGAAAAAGCCTTACTCATTAGAAACAAGGATAATAAGCCTCTATCTTTTGACGTAAAAGATTCAGGAGGCAATCCTCTAGTAAATGATTTTTTCAATGAAGCACTTCAATCTGGCATTAATAGTCTTCCTCTTCCTGCCAGTATTAATTCTTCAGTTTCTCGAACTCTAAGAAATAACGCTAGGAAATCCAGAAGAAGATCTGGTAGGAATGCGATCTATTCTGTTCGAGAGAATACAACCGTTTCTATATACGTCAACAGCTTTATAAGTATCGAAGATTAGGTTTTTATTATGTACAACAAATCATGTATCAAGAGCATTGGTATTTGCGCTGGAATTTCTGGTGCTTTATTAGCTAATCCTGCTCAAGCAGATGTCAATATTCCTGAAAATCTTGCCCAAAAAGAGACGATTCCTATCAACATTATCCCAGGTCAAACTACTGCCATCAATTTTGAGAATGAAGACCGAGTTTCCTATCTAATTTTAAGCGATCGCTCTAAAATCGTTTATTCTCTAAACGCTCCAATCGATTCTGGTCAGGCTAAATCCATTTTCTTGAGGAATATAAAACCTCTTGATTTTCCTGGTGAAATAAATAGTAATAAGCCAAACTTATTTGTTGTGGCTATTGATGATGAAGGAAAACAAAGACAATATGAGTTTATTATAGATAACTCACAAGAACATGACAGAAAAATCAATATAATTCCAGAAAAGACCAAAAAAACTAAAAAGCCAGCAAATGTAATAAATACAGCTTTAGGTGCAGCTACTCCAGCAGATATTAGAATAGGCTTAAAATATAAACTGAGAAGAGGTGAAATATCTCCAGAAGATTCAATAGCTTTATATACTTCTGAAGCAGTTGCTTTGACCCAAAACAGTCAAAAATCTCTCATCGCTTTAGCAGAAGAACTTGAGATTCCCCTCTCTGCTCTCTCTGAGTTTGGTAGAACTGGATTAGCCCAAAAAGCTAAATTTAGATTACAACAAGCCAATAAAAAGAAAAAGAACGCTTTGAAACTAGCAAGAATGTCATTAATAGAAGAAAGACTTGAAAATTTTATTATTGATACTGATCTTGGAGAAGCGAATCTTAAGGATATCAAGTTTGGCTTATCCGTAATGCGTAAAAGGGAAACAATTACTGAAGAAAAAGCAAAAAGAATATCTAAGCTCATTGAACAGACTAAAAATGGAAAGCGAAATTTCTCTTCAGAAGAGAAAGAAGAATTGCGGAATATAGGTAGATTAGGTTTAGCTTTCAGTTCTAGACTTAGAATTTTAGGCACTATTGACTAAAAAGGCAGTTCTTGCTCGATGCTATGCAAGATTTCGGTACCAGTGAGAGATATCTTATCCATGAGCTTGTTAAGAATAAGACTAGAATCTAAATGACCTTGGACTCCCCACTGGTTAATGGGATATCCCACTTCTGATTCCACTTCTTGTAATAATTCTAGAGAATCTTGGTAGACACTAAACTTTTGTTTGATAAAAAAGGAAATGCTGTCATCAACATCAAAAATACTAAGTTGGTCGTGAATAGTCTGTAATAACTTGATAGTTAATATCAAATCATCAATATAAAATTGTAGAGTCCTAATCATGCCTTGAATTAATTGTATTGCAAGGGTATAAGCTTCTATTTGCATTCTGGCTTGATAAGTTAAAAACAATGCACGATTCAAAGAATTAATATCTTCTTGATTTAATTCTGTTTTATCTATCTGATTAACTATATCAGTCAGTATATTAAAAGCTCTTGATGCTGATTTTTCTTGTTGAGTAATCTTACTTAATTGATTTTGATACTTGCAAATATTCTCCTTATAAAGTACTTCTATAGACTCTAAATGCTCTAAACATGAAATAGGAGAAGTTTTAGAAAATATATTTTTAATATATTTATGTAACTTTTCAATAGACTTAATTCTTGTAGTTTGTGCATTTGCTTCTAGTCTTAACTTATAACATGGTGTACCTTTAGTTTTTTCCTCATCCAAAA
>JBCBEA010000424.1:0-4325 GCA_038529195.1 Cyanobacteria bacterium J06600_6 | reverse complement strand
ACACATGATGCTAGCTCTAAATTGGCAATCTTGGTCAATTTAGAGCTAGCATCATGTGTTGAAACGTAGATTTTATACTTGCTGACGGTTCAGAGGATACAGGCAAGATGGTATAAATTTGGCTAAGAAGATAGCGAATTAACTGTTCGGCACCATCGGGATAGAGCCACATTCCCACACCCCAAAATTTGGTTAGGTGATTTACCTCATCCTGTAATAGCTCTCCCAATATCTGCTGTGTAGTTCCTGTGGTGTGAGACATCAGCCAGAGATAGAGGCAAACTGCACCATACTCGGTAACAATCCTGTGTAGTCCGTGTCTGTATAAATCTTGATAGGGATTAGCCCCGGCTTGATGGCTTTTAGCCGTTTTGGCTGTAGGAGTAATTGTCTCTTGGGCGAGCTGTTGGTAAAGACGTTTTAGAGCAGGGGTGTGCTGACGCTCTTCTTTTTCCCACAGACCAAGTTCAATCATTTTTCCATCGACCGCGACCAGTCCACCGACAAATCTTGCCATGCTGGGATGAATTGGTTCGAGGTATTGACGACTAGTTTGGGTATACTCTCTAATTGGTGCTTCTGTATCTAACGCACCCTTAAGAATGGACAAAAAAATATCCAGTTCAAGACCGATGACTTGTTCTGGATGTATAGCTTGCCAATTGATGTTTGACCATGGGCGGGGTTTCGGGTCAATAAACTGTTGAGGTAAATCTTCTAGGCGATCGCCTAATTCCATATCATTTAGATAGCGATCGATTAGATGATTGATTCTACTTTTGGTCTGAAAAAAGTTGGGGCGAAAACAAACTGCTCCCGCTATATCTATTGTTGGCTGATACATGAAACCTGCTCCACAACTGGGTTTTATTTACTGTATACAGCTTAGATTTTTTCTTGTAGTTTGTCTGTCGGAGAAAGTAGGGAGTTTTGGTGGCAAGAAAGTCGGGAAAAGACTGATTTTTATCGCCACAGGAAAAACATCTCCCTAAGAAACTATTAAAATGCTTAAAGATGAATTTTTAGGCGTGAGAACATGACTCCCGAACAAGTAAACTGTGCCGTGGACTGCACTAACGGTTGCGTATTAGGCGATCGCTGTCCTAACAAGGAATATCAGAACGAGGCTTCTAATTTTATTAATGACACCCCGCTAGACAAGATGATTGAAATAGCGGAGATTGCGAAAATGAAAAAGATGTCCGAACCCCCAAAATGGGTCATTCCCGACGATATTTAACGATTTCAACAACCGAGGGATGGAGGAATAAAACTGTATAACTATTGCTTACTCCTCCTTATCCCTTATCCCTTATCTCTCATCCCTTATAAGCTTGGCTGTTGTTTATGCCATTCTGTTGCCTGCTCGTAGGCATGTGCAGTGTGGAAGAGGACATCTTCTCGCAGCACGTTGCTAATCAGCTGTAAGCCAATCGGCAAGCCCTGGCTATCGAAACCACAGGGAATACTAATGCCTGGCAAACCCGCTAGGTTAACGGGAATAGTCATTAAATCGGAAAGATACATCGAGAGCGGATCGTCGGTTTTTTCGCCAGCTTTAAATGCCGTCGAGGGAGAAGTAGGACAGACTAAAACATCTACATCAGCAAAAGCATTGTCAAAGTCTTGCTTAATTAGAGTCCGCACCTTTTGCGCCTTGAGGTAATAAGCGTCATAGTAACCAGCAGAAAGAGCATAAGTACCTAGCATAATACGGCGCTTAACTTCTGCACCAAAACCAGCAGCGCGAGTGTTGGTATACATCTCAATCAGATTTTCGGATTCTTCTCTAACTCCGTATTTAACTGCGTCATAACGAGCCAAATTAGCCGAAGCTTCAGAAGAAGCAATCATATAGTAGACGGGTAAACCGTAGCGAAAACGAGGACAGGAAATCTCCTTAACTTCTGCACCCATAGATTCTAGTTGGGCGATCGCTTTTTTGACCGTATCGGCTACGATTGCATCTAAACCGTCGCCAAAAGTTTCGGTAATGATGCCGACTTTTAAACCCTTCTTGAGTTCGGGCTGGAGATAGCTAGTGTAGTCGGGGATATCTACTTTCAGGCTAGTTGAGTCGTTTGGATCGTATCCAGCGATCGCATTTAGCAAAATCGCTGAATCTTCAACAGTGCGAGAAAAAGGACCTATCTGATCTAAGGAAGAGGCATAAGCCACCAAACCAAAACGCGACACTAAACCGTAGGTTGGTTTCAAGCCGACAACACCACAAAGGGAAGCTGGCTGACGAATCGATCCTCCTGTATCCGAACCAAGAGACACAACACATTCCCCTGCTGCTACTGCTGCTGCTGAACCACCAGAAGAACCGCCAGGGATACGTTCTAAATCCCAGGGGTTAGCCGTGGTCTGATAGCTAGAATTTTCCGTTGAACTCCCCATCGCAAATTCATCGAGGTTCGTTTTACCCACAACTACCATTCCCACATCTTTGAGTTTCTGGGTAACGGTAGATTCATAGGGTGGTACAAAGTTTGCCAAAATCTGAGAAGCGCAGGTAGTTTTAATTCCCTTGGTACACATATTATCCTTTACGCCTAAAGGAATACCCTCAAGGATGCCGATTTCTGACCCTGCTGCAATCTTATCGTCTACTGCTTGAGCAGTGGCTAAGGCTGACTCGGCAGTTACCGCCAGAAACGCTTTCACCTTCGGTTCGACTGCTTCAATCTGATTTAAAGTCGCCTGGGCAATTTCTACTGCCGAACGTTCTTTGCTAACTAACTGCTGATGTAACTCTTTTATGCTTCCTTGATACATCAAATCACCCTTATTTAATACCTATTTCGACTTAGTTGTTTTACCTTTTTCTGGTCACTCTTGGCAACTATTGACCCAAGGCTAACTATGGTCACCTTCACTGTACTATTTTCTGGAAAGAGAAAAAGATCGAGAAACATCATTCATCTTTTCATAAATATTTGTAAACTACTCTAGAGAGCTAATTTTTGTACAATGAGTGTTTAGAGTAGATATTTTATGAATCGAGCATCCAAAACAGAAAATTACTTATTAATCGGTCACGTTTTTGCAATGGCGTTTGGCTTGGCGGGAATTGCCTTAGTGTTGCCGAACATTGAGTTTCAGGCAAAGCTAGCAGAATTCTCTTGGGGACCGAAGATTTTTGGTTGGTCGATGGCTGGTGGGGGCGTTGTTTATATGCTGTTAGCCACAGCTGCCGTAGCGCTTTATGCCTATCGCACCCTTGGAGTTTGGCACTGGTTAAGCTTTATGATTCCAGCGATCGCTTTATCTTTAGGTAGCGAATTGTTGGGTACAAGCACAGGCTTTCCGTTTGGCGATTATCGTTATTTAAGCGGATTGGGCTATAAAATTGCGGGATTAGTGCCTTTTACGATTCCATTATCTTGGTTTTATCTTGGTTTTAGCGCCTACATTATTGCCCTGACTGGGCTAAAGAAACTCAATATTAGCAGCTGGCTATGTGAATTAGGCGCAATCATCTGCGGTTCATTGTGTCTGACCTCTTGGGACTTTGTTCTTGACCCCGCGATGAGCCAAGCACCCGTTCCCTTTTGGATTTGGGATACTCCTGGCGCATTTTTCGGCATGCCCTATCAAAACTTTGCTGGTTGGATGGGGACAGGAATGATTTTCATGACCATGGCGACCCTGCTATGGAGAGTTAAGCCATTTATACTTCCTAATAACGATCTTAAATTACCTCTAACTATTTATTTAGCTAACTTCGTCTTTGCTACAGTTTTGAGCTTAGCAGCAGGTTTCTATATTCCTGTATTGTTAGGTATTGTCTTGGGTATCTTACCTTTATTAATTCTGTACTGGATGGCAACTAGCCAAGATACTGCGGGCGGTAATACCTTCGCTGCAAACAGTTAACCATTCAAACGACAACTAACCTGTGAACTCAGTCTTTTTCTACGGCTTTGTCTTTGGGATTTTGCTTTCCCAGATAGTAGCTACTGCAATTTTATTGTCTCGCCTACTCAAAGGAGCAACTAGGCGATCGCCTTTATTACCCCAAACAGCAGACCCAAACTTATTAGGTAAGGTGAGTGTAGTCGTACCAACTCTTAACGAGGCGGAAAGAATTACTCCCTGTTTGACTGGCTTGAGTGAGCAAAGTTACGAACTGCGAGAAGTGATTGTCGTTGATAGTAATTCCCAAGACGGCACACAGGAAATTGTTAGGTCAGCAGGAAAAAATGATCCTCGTTTACGTTTGATTACAGACGATCCTCTCCCCCATGGCTGGGTTGGTCGTCCTTGGGCTTTACATACAGGGTATCTCCATATTTCTCCCCACAGCGATTGGTTTCTGG
>JBCBEA010000423.1:0-4334 GCA_038529195.1 Cyanobacteria bacterium J06600_6 | reverse complement strand
AACGAAAATTATATATTGCGCGATCGCGCGTCGGCAAAAAACTGTCGGATAACTTTTATATTTGTTCTTTCTCTTGTCGTACTGTTGTTTATAAGGGCATGGTACGCTCGGTGATTCTGGGAGAATTTTATCAGGATCTAGTCAATCCAGATTATGAAAGCACATTTGCTGTCTATCATCGTCGTTTTAGCACGAATACGATGCCTAAATGGCCTTTTGCTCAACCCATGCGGATTTTGGGACACAACGGCGAAATTAATACTTTGCTGGGCAACATTAACTGGATGACCAACCGCGAAAAGGAGCTTGTGTCAGATCAGGGAGCAACTCTACCTGGCTGGACTCAGGATGAAATTAAAGGACTCACGCCCATTGTTAACAACGACAACAGTGACTCCTATAACCTAGATAGTGCCATGGAGTTGCTGGTGCGGACGGGACGCAGCATCACGGAAGCAGCCATGATTTTGGTGCCAGAAGCTTATAAAAATCAGCCTTCTTTAAAAGAGTATCCTGAAATCGTTGACTTCTATGAATACCACAGTGGGCAGCAAGAACCTTGGGATGGTCCTGCGCTACTCGTATTCAGCGATGGTAAAACTGTCGGTGCTACCTTAGATCGCAATGGTCTGCGTCCGGCTCGCTACACTATTACGAAAGAGGGTTATGTCGTCGTCGGTTCAGAAACGGGAGTAGTTAATATCTCCGACGAGGATGTGGTCGAAAAAGGTCGTTTGGGACCAGGTCAAACCATTGTTGTCGATCTCAAGACTAAAGAAGTACTTCGTAACTGGGAAGTCAAGCAAAGAGTAGCTCAAGCTAATCCCTATGGAGACTGGATTAAACAGCATCGTCAAACGGTTACTGCTCTAGAATTTGGGACGGAAAACTTATTAAGTGCCGAGCAGCTATTGAGTAATCAGACTGCTTTTGGCTACACTGCCGAAGATCTAGAGCTAATTATTCAGTCAATGGCGATTAATGGTAAAGAGCCAACTTTCTGTATGGGAGATGATATTCCCCTCGCAGTATTATCAGATAAGCCTCGGCTACTTTACGACTATTTCAAACAAAGATTTGCTCAAGTAACTAACCCCGCAATTGACCCTCTACGCGAAAGTTTGGTGATGTCCCTGTCGATGCAGCTAGGGGCAAAAGGTAATATTCTCAACCTGAAGCCAGAAGACGCAAAACTACTCAAGCTTGAATCTCCTGTTTTGAATGATGAAGAACTAGCAGGAATTGAGGCTTCTGACTTTAAAACCAAAAAACTATCTACCCTATATCAAATTTCTACAGGTCCTAATGGTCTGAAAGATGCCGTTACTGAACTGTGTGCAGCAGCGACAGCAGCGGTTAAAGAGGGCGTGGAAATTCTTACTTTGAGCGATCGCTCTGGAACGCACAGTATCGGCTCAGAGTACAGCTATGTTCCACCACTATTAGCAATAGGAGCAGTTCACCATCATTTAATCCGTCAGGGACTACGTTTGCGGACTTCTTTAGTTGTAGATACAGCACAGTGTTGGAGTACTCACCATTTCGCTTGCTTAATCGGCTACGGTGCATCGGCGGTCTGTCCTTACCTAACTTTGGAAAGCGTGCGTCAGTGGTGGAATAATCCCAAGACGCAAAAGCTGATGGCAAACGAGCGAATCGAAACAGTTTCTCTCGATAAGGCGCAGCAAAACTACCGCAAGTCGATTGAAGCAGGCTTACTCAAGATTCTCTCAAAAATGGGAATTTCCTTATTATCCTCCTATCACGGAGCGCAAATCTTTGAAGCTCTGGGTTTGGGAGTAGATTTAGTCGATCTAGCTTTTGCTGGCACAACCTCGCGCATGAATGGTTTAACCATTGCCGAATTAGCTCAGGAAGTAATTGCCTTCCACGAAAAAGCTTTTCCTGAACTGCAGGGCAAAAAGTTAGAAAATTACGGCTTTGTTAAGTACAAGAAAGGCGGTGAGTACCATATGAACTCCCCCGAAATGTCCAAAGCTTTACACAAGGCTGTTGCCAGTAAAGAGTATGATCACTACGAGCTTTACAAACAGCATCTTCAAGGTAGACCAGCGACAGCACTCAGAGACTTATTAGACTTTGAAAGCGATCGCGAATCAATTTCTACAGACGAAGTTGAATCGGTAGAAAGCATCTTGACTCGTTTCTGTACTGGGGGTATGTCTTTAGGTTCTCTGTCCCGCGAGGCGCATGAGACTCTAGCGGTGGCAATGAACCGCATTGGTGGCAAGTCCAACTCTGGAGAAGGTGGAGAAGACACTGTTCGTTTCAAAGTCTTAGACGACGTAGCAGGAGATGGCAAATCGGCGATTCTGCCTCACTTAAACGGCTTAAGAAATGGCGATACAGCTAGTTCCGCGATCAAGCAGGTAGCTTCGGGACGTTTTGGGGTAACACCAGAATATTTAATGAACGCCAAGCAAATAGAAATCAAGCTGGCACAGGGCGCAAAACCAGGGGAAGGTGGGCAGCTACCAGGGAAAAAAGTAAGCCCCTATATTGCTACTCTACGACGTTCTAAACCAGGAGTCACCCTGATTTCTCCCCCTCCCCACCACGATATCTATTCGATTGAGGATCTGGCGCAGTTAATCTTTGATTTACACCAAATCAATCCGAAAGCTAAAGTGTCAGTCAAACTAGTAGCGGAAATCGGCATTGGTACAATCGCTGCGGGGGTAGCTAAAGCCAACGCCGACGTAATCCAAATTTCGGGTCATGACGGCGGTACGGGAGCATCACCCTTAAGCTCGATCAAACACGCTGGGGTTTCTTGGGAATTGGGACTAACAGAAGTACACCGAGTCCTGTTACAAAATCAGCTACGCGATCGCGTTTTACTCCGCGCCGATGGTGGTTTAAAAACTGGTTGGGACGTAATTATGGCGGCGCTGATGGGTGCGGAAGAGTATGGTTTTGGCTCGATCGCCATGATTGCCGAGGGCTGTATTATGGCTCGTGTCTGCCACATGAATACCTGTCCTGTGGGCGTAGCAACGCAACAGCAGCATTTGCGAGATCGCTTTAAAGGCATCCCTGAAAACGTAGTTAACTTCTTCTTCTTCGTTGCGGAAGAGGTAAGACAGTTACTAGCTAAACTTGGCTATCGCAGTCTAAATGAAATTATTGGACGCGCCGATCTATTAAGACAAAGTCAAGATGTACATATTGCCAAAACAAACGCTTTGGATCTGAACTGCTTAATTGACCTACCTAACGTCAAGGATGACCGTAGCTGGCTCGATCACGGTGATGTTCATACTAATGAAAATGTATTAGACGACGAAATCTTAGCTGATGAGGCAATTCAAAGTGCGATCGCCAGTCAGGGAACAGTCGCTAAAGACTGGAAAATTATCAACACCGATCGCAGTGTCGGCGGTCGAATTTCTGGGGCGATTGCTTCTCAGTATGGTAACAGCGGGTTTGGAGGCGAAATCAGCCTGATATTTAAAGGCTCTGCGGGTCAAAGCTTTGGTGCGTTTAATCTGCCTGGAATGAAAATGATTATTTCTGGGGAAGCAAACGATTACGTCGGTAAAGGCATGCACGGTGGCGAAATTATTATCGCTCCTAGCAGCAAGTCCAACTACGATGCAGGCAAGAACGTAATTATCGGTAATACCTGTCTTTACGGCGCAACGGGTGGTGCACTATACGCCAATGGACGCGCAGGCGAAAGATTTGCCGTTCGTAACTCTTTAGGAAAAGCCGTCATCGAAGGCGCTGGCGATCACTGTTGTGAATACATGACAGGTGGTTTGGTTATCGTCTTGGGTGAAGTTGGTCGTAACGTCGGTGCGGGGATGACAGGCGGTTTAGGTTACTTCCTCGATGAGAATGATTCCTTCCCCGAAAAAGTTAACCCTGAAATTGTCAAGATTCAACGAGTCGAATCCGACGCGGGAGCAAAACAGCTCAAAGAAGCGATCGAGCAGCATATTGCTAGAACGGGTAGCGCGAAGGGTAAAGCTATCCTGGCTGACTGGGATAATTATCTCGGCAAATTCTGGCAGGTAGTACCACCTTCTGAAGCAGATAGAGAAGAAACTAATGTCGAAGCGGGAAAAACTCTTACTTCGGTTTAATTTGTAATTTGTTTTTATTCAGGCGATCGCTTTTCTTCGGGAGGGCGATCGTTTTTTTTATAAGGCGATCGTTTTTCTGTTTGGATTAAACTTAAGCACACAAAAAATAAAATGGATTTATACGAAACTTTTGAACTGGTAAAAAAAAGACCAGTATTATATATAAATTATGCTTCAATTGAAAATTTATATGCATTTTTATGCGGTTTATTATTTCGCCAGAAT
>JBCBEA010000422.1:0-4375 GCA_038529195.1 Cyanobacteria bacterium J06600_6 | reverse complement strand
TTATTGATTTCCAAGACGGCATGGATCGCTTTGGTTTATCTCATGATTTAGCCTTGAGCGATTTAAGCATCAGTAATAATTTGGCAGGTACGGCGACTTTGATTACTGATACTACTAACAATAATCAGCTTTTGGCAGTCGTGAAGAATATTGACGCAGCCGACCTCACCGCAGCCGACTTTACGATGATTTAGAGGTGAGATTTAGTCAGCGATCTAAAAATATCTGCTTGTAGAGGGTGATAGTCGTCAATAATGGCGATCGCATCCTCTTTATTTATTTCCGCTTGGCTTTCCAAGTTCCCCCATATCGATAATGAGGATTATCTTGACTTACCTCTTGCCAACAGTCAGGACAGACTAAAATCCAATCGCTATCTGCTCGATCTTGAATACGATATCTAATATCGACTAAATTTTGACAGCGATCGCATGGTTTTGACTTTAACTTTGCCATGTATGTGTGGTCTAAATTAATGAGCAACTTCCGTAAATCTAGCCCAGGGGGTTATAACGATCTACCCTAACTAGAGATAAAAAAATTATAGATGGCGATCGCCATTAATTAGTTCAGCAGACATGAAGCATCAAGTTAAAATAATTGTTTAACGTCTTATCTTGCCCCAGAGGTAACTATCAATGAATCCCGATTTATCTCAATTTGGTTCTCAAATGTCTCAGCTAACGGGAGTTAGAGCGATCATGAAGGACATTATTGAAACCTTGAGCAACAGTCAGGGAAAAGAATTTATTAATTTGAGTGCGGGCAATCCTGTAATTTTGCCAGAGGTAGAGCAGCTATGGCGCGACTGTACTCAAGAATTGCTAGATAGTGACGAGTATGGGGAGGTTGTTTGTCGTTATGGTTCGTCCCAAGGTTATGCGCCTTTGATTGAAGCAGTTGTTGCCGATTTTAACGCTCGTTATGGTCTGTCTTTGAGCGATCGCCATATTTTAATTACAGGGGGGTCGCAAGCTCTATATCTTTATGCTGCTAACGCTTTTGGTGGTCATACAGCTGCGGGCGACTTGAAACAGGTTGTCTTGCCTCTTAGTCCCGACTATACGGGTTATGGCGGGGTTAGTCTGACTCCAGAATCTTTGGTTGCCTATCGGCCGACTCTAGAAATTGATGAGCAGCAGCATCGGTTTAAATACCGTCCCGATTTTAGCCAGCTACAGATTAATGATCGCACCGGCTGCGTAATTTTTTCTCGTCCCTGTAATCCAACAGGTAACGTGATTAGCGATGAGGAAGTTATCAAGATTGCTAACCTAGCTGCTAGTCATGATGTGCCTGTTTTGGTCGATTCCGCCTATGCGCCACCTTTTCCTGCTCTCAACTTTACCGCCATGACGCCTCAGTTTGGAGACAACATTATTCACTGTATGAGCCTTTCTAAAGCAGGCTTGCCAGGAGAAAGGATTGGAATTGCGATCGGCGATCCTCAGCTAATTCAAATTTTAGAGTCTTTTCAAACTAATGCCTGCATTCATTCCTCTCGCTATGGACAGGCGATCGCAGCTAAGGCGATCGCGTCAGGAAAATTAGCCGATCTTGCCGTTCATGTTATTCGTCCTCACTATCAGCGTAAAATCGAGATTTTAGAGCAGACCCTCGATGCAGCTATGCCTGACATTCCTTGGTATTTGCACCAGGGAGAAGGGGCAATTTTTGCCTGGTTATGGCTCAAGGATTTGCCGATGACAGACTGGGAATTTTATCAACAGCTCAAGCAGGTAGGCGTAATTGCCGTCCCTGGAAGTACATTTTTCCCTGGTTTAAGAGAAGATTGGCAGCATAAACAGCAGTGTTTGCGGATTAGCCTCACGGCGACGGAAGTAGAGATAGCCGAAGCAATGAAACGTCTGGCAAAGGTCGCCCAGCAGGTATACAAGCTAGTTGAAGTTTAAATCTTAGCTGTTTGAACAATCTAATTTTTGGCGTTGCTAATTTAAAATATGACGTACAAAGTGTTTTTACTCGTAGCTATCAGCCATCAGCCATCAGCTATCAGCTTTTTTAATTTACTTGCAAACTAAGAATTTGCAGAAATCATCCTCCGATTGTGCAACGCCTAATTTTTTAAGTATTAACGCTCAATAACTAACGACTAGATCAATGAACGATGAATCATCAACTTTGAACCAGCCAGAATTATTAGAAGTAGGCAAAATCACCTCTCCCCAAGGTTTGAAAGGAGAACTGCGGGTTTATTCTGAGTCAGACTTTCCCGAACGTTTTACCAAAGCAGGAACTCGATGGTTACAGCACCCCGATACAGGCGCTATTACGGAAGTGCAGCTCAAAGGAGGTAGATCTGTGACGGGCAAGAACCTTTATGTAATTAAGCTAGAGGGAATTGATTATCGCGATCGCGCGGAAGAATTACGTGACTATAAACTATTGGTAGATAAAAATATTCGTCCCAAATTGAGTAAGGACGAGTATCACGTTGCCGATTTAGTTGATTTAGAGGTGTATCATCAGGAAACAGGGGAAAACATTGGCGTAGTTGTAGACCTGTATTCAGCAGGTAATGATCTTCTCGAAGTTAGACTGCACAAACAGCCAGAAATAGAAGTTAAGCCAGAGCGAGATTTATCTAAGGTCAGTCGTCGCAGTAAGCGCAAAAAATATCGGGCAAAAACTCAAAAGCCGCTGACAATCTTTGTTCCCTTCGTCAAAGAAATTGTAACCGTGGTTGATTTAGCGAATCAACGAGTAGAAATATCTCCTCCTGAAGGCTTAATTGATATCCACGATCGCGAATAATTCCAGATACGCCGATTAACTTGAAATTTAATCTAGATTCCTTCTCTTTTAAAAGAATCAGAAAATTAGCTAAAGCAAACTATATATCGAAAGATGGAGACTAAAAGGATTTAGTTATCTCTTCTTACAGATGTATCGGTAGCTTAACAATTGTTCTAATGAAAGGGTAGTTATCTATTTCAAAATTTTATGCCACAGCTAAACATTGGATTAAGCGAAGAACAACGTCATGGTGTTATCGAACTATTGAATACAGATCTAGCAGATCAGTATCTATTAATCATTAAAACCAAAAAGTATCACTGGGACGTTATCGGACCTCAGTTTCGTACTCTTCACACCCTTTGGGAAGAACAGTACAATGCAATTACCCTCAACATCGACGCTACCGCAGAAAGAGTCCGTCAACTAGGCGGATATCCTTTGGGTACAGCAGCAGGTTTTGTTCAATACAGCAAGATTAAGGAGCATCCTAACGATCTTCCTTCAGCTAACGAAATGGTTGCTCGCTTGGTGCAGGATCACGAACAGATTATTCGTAATTTAAGAGGTCATATCGACCAGTGTGGCGATAACTTCCACGACGAAGGTACTGCTGATTTCCTAACCGCATTGATGGAACAGCACGAAGAAATGGCATGGATGCTACGTTCTTTCCTCGAAGGTGAAAGTCTCGATGCTAGTGGTAGACGTATTGGTCAAGAAACCAAGCCTGCGGTAAATGCCTAAAATTTAGCGATCGCAAACAGCATCCTCACTGTAGCCTGTCGGCGATCGCTCTCTAGCAAAAATTAGATTTTAAACACGATTAAAAAACTTTTAAAAAATGACTGAAGAATATAAAGCAGAACGGATGATCACCGCTGTTTTAAAAGAAGAACAGCAGGTAGATAATGTGGTTCGTCGTCTGATTGATCGCGGAGTTCCTCAAGATCATATTTCTTTAATGGGTCAAAATTTTGAATCTCAGACCCGCATCTCTGGTTTTATCTCCAAGAAAGATGTAATTCTCGGCGGATTAAGAACTGGTGCTGTCTTTGGCTCTTTATTCGGCTCGCTACTCAGCCTCTTTACGGGTATGGGAGTATGTATTGTTTATTCCTTTTATTGGTTCTGTAGTCGCTGCTGGACCAATTACATCTGTTCTTTTGGGGGCAGCGTCTGGAGCATTAGCTGGTAGTGCAGGAGCAGGTTTAGCTTCAGCTTTAGCCACTTTGGGCATGCCGAAAGAAAAAGCAGCAATTTATGAAACTCGTGTCAAGGCGGGAGAATTCTTATTAATGGTTGAAGTCCCTGCTGACAGATCGGGCGAATATCAGCTGCTAATCGAAAGTGCTGGCGGAGAAGAAATTCATCTCAACGATTCAGCTTTACCTCGTCCTTGTTCTGGTCAATGTAGCGAGCCTGCTGATTTATCTCCTGAAATTCGTTCTCATTTATCAGCAACGGCGCAACGAGACTTTATTTCTGTCTATAATCAGGCTTTAGCTAAAACTGATGATGAAACTAAAGCAGAACATCAGGCATGGGCAACTATTAAAGAGCGATATGATGAAGACGAAAATGGTGTTTGGTCAAAAAGCAAGGCAGCTATTTAAAG
>JBCBEA010000421.1:0-4379 GCA_038529195.1 Cyanobacteria bacterium J06600_6 | reverse complement strand
TCTAGCTACAGGTCTGTAGCTAGATACTTGTCCGTTAGCTGTCTGGCTGAAAGTTTCATCATCGTCGCAATATCAGAGTTTCCCGCTGAGATGGCAACATCATTGCCGATAATCAGATTCTCAAATCCTAGCTGCTGTAACAAAGATGGTAGTTTGATTCCCAAAGCGTAATCTTTTCCTTGATTGCTAAACATCCGTTGCATAGCTTCGTTTACTTTTTCAACTGACTGCTGCTGTGCTTCAGTACCAGTAATAAATCTATTTGCAGAAAAATCAGCTTCTTCGATGACCAGCCAGCCTCCAGGCTTGAGCAGTTGCCAGATTTTGGTTAATAATTCTTGGTTTTCAAGATGGACTAATACGTGACGAACGTGAATTAGATCGAACAGCTTGTCCAATGGTATTTGTAAGATATCTGCTTCAATTATTTTTACGTTGTTTAACGGACAGTCTCTAATAAATCTAGTATCGCAATCTACCGCTATAACTTTACCCGTTGCACCCACCTTGTCAGACATCCAGCGCATCATTGAACCCGCACCCGCACCAATTTCTAGACATTGCCAGCCTGTAGTTATGCCCGCAGTCAATAGGCGATCGCAACTTGCAGGGTCGTATACCTGCTCTAGTTTTTGTAGTCTGGTTAACTCCAAGTCATACTGAGTATCGCTAAAAATATAGTCAGATTGGGACATGGTTAATTTTCTTCGTGGAATTGAAATTCTGGTTTTATAACTGATGCTGCATACTTACCAATACTCATAGTAATAGGTCATAGCCAGAGACGATATTTAGGCTTGTCAGAATGGTAGTATGTCTGAATCTATAAATTCCCACTGCACCCTTGATGTAAATTAGCTTTGCTAATAGTGTCTAACTCAGAGCTGAAGCAAATTATTCTAATTTTTAGCTTATATCAGGCATAGTGCAGAAAATAATATTATGTTTAAAACTCTATTTCTGTTGTGCCAACTTACATTGCTCAATCTTTGCTACTGCTGGATTTTGAGCAGTAAAGCTTCGGCTCAAGTGACCGCCGATCAAACGGTTAATACTCAGGTAAATCTCAATGGTGACGTCGCTGAAATAACAGGAGGAGAAGCACGAGGCGATAATTTATTTCATAGTTTTCAAGATTTTTCAATTGGTAGTGGACAAACAGCTTCTTTTTTAAATGATGTCGATACTGCTAATATTTTCAGTCGAGTAACTGGAGGCAATATTTCTGATATTGATGGTGTAATCCGTGCCAACGGTAGCGCCAGCTTATTCTTAATCAATCCCGCAGGAATTGTCTTTGGTGAGAATGCCAGACTCGATCTGGGTGGTTCATTTCTAGGCAGCACCTCTAGCAGCATTTTGTTTGAAGGCGGTGAGTTCAGCGCAACGGATCTAGAGAACCCGCCATTACTGACGATTAATGCGCCAATTGGTTTGGGCTTTAGAGATAATTCAGGAGAGATCATTGTCAACGGCAGCGTCTTAGAAGTAGCAGATAATCAATCTCTAAGCTTAATTGGTGGAAACGTAAGTATTGCTGGCTTGGAAAATGGCATCATTAGTGCTGCGGACGGTAGAGTCGAACTTGGCGGTTTGACTGAATCAGGATAAATTGCGATCGATAGGCAAGAATCTGCGGGCAGTTTTAGCCTTAATTCTTTAATCTTTCCCGCAGCCGTAGGTAGGGGAGATGTTTCTTTCAGCAATTTTGCTTCGGTCGTTACAGCAGGAGACAATGGTGGAGATATTGCCATTAATGCTCGCAATATTAATTTAGCAGGAGGAGATCTTGGCTCAACTCAGCTATTTACAGGTATTTTAAATCCTGGACTGGAGAATGCAGCAGGAGGAGATATTACCCTCGAAGCTACTAATAGAGTTCGTATTGTTGAAGGAAGCTCTATTTTTAATCGATCGCTACAGGGAACGACTGGTGATGTCGGTAAAATCGAGATTAACGCTCTGACTCTTAACTTAGACAATGGTTTTATCATCAGTGATATTAATGGTGTCGGAACGACTCAAACAACGACTATCAACGCTAGCGATCGCATTACATTGTCCAATCGCAGCAGTATTAGAAATGACATTGCTTTAACAGGGGTCGGTGATACGGGCGGAATTACAGTTAATACCGATTTCCTCGAAATAGGGGGAGTTTCTTTTGTTGGCTCGGAAAATAGGGGCAGTGGGAATGGAGGAGATATTACTTTTAATACCAGTAGTTTTATCCTTAATAACCGCAGTATAGTCGGCAACGAATTATCAGAAGGTGCTGTGGGTCAGGCAGGAAACGTTGTAATTAATTCAGATAGTGTCAGCATTACTCAACAAACTGGCATTGACACCACAACTGCGGGAAATGGCAATGCAGGAAATATCATTATCAACGCTAGAGAAAGTATTTTCTTTGATGATGGTAGCGAACTCAGAAGTGAAGCTTTAGCAACAGCATTGGGAAACGGTGGCGAGATTATTATTGATACAGTCGATCTTGATTTAAATGGCACAACTCTGTTTGTGACGGCAACATTTGCCTCGGGAAACTCAGGAAATCTGCAAATTGAGAGTGAGAATATCAGTTTGTCTGAATCCTCCAGACTATCTGCTGAGACCAATTCTTCAGGCAACGCGGGGGAGGTGAACATCAACACTGCCACCTTAAATTTAGCCGATGGGTCAATAATTTCGAGCGCCACTTTTGATCGGGGAAATGCTAACCAAATTAATATCCAGGCATCTGAAAGTATTGTCATCGATGACAGCGATATTTTCTCTCAGGTGCCAGTCGTGGAAACGATTGATGTTGTCAATGGCGAAGGAGTTCTCAACCGAACTATAGGAACAGGCAACGGTGGCGATATTGTAATTTCTACGGGTAGTTTGTCATTACTAAATGGAGGACAAATAAATACCAGCACATTTGGAGTAGGCGACGGTGGCGATATCGTGATTCAAGCAGCGGAAGGCATTACTCTATCTGGCATTAGCGACAGAATCAATCAATTTTCTAGCGGGATTGGCAGTAGCGTCAATTTTGCTCTGGGCAATGCAGGCGATATTTTGATTTCAACAGCCGACTTAGTTTAAGCGATCGCGCTTTTCTGGAAACTAGCACATCTGGAGAAGGTAATGCGGGTAATATTACGATTCGAGCAAACGCTATTACTCTCAATGACAGCACCTTGCAAAGTGATGTTCTAGAAACGGGTGTGGGCAATGGTGGCGATATTTTAGTAGAGGCAAAATCCCTTAGTTTAAATAATAATTCCCTAGTTTCATCTGCTAACGATCCGACGGCAGCGAGAGAGGGGACATTTACCGCTGGCGACCTCAATCTCAGCATTGAAGATAGCCTAATTCTTAGCCAGAATAGTCAACTATCGGCTTTTGCAGGAGAAAACACTGATGGGGGAAACCTGACTATTGATGCCGGTTTCGTAATTGCTTTTCCTGATGGTAATAACGACATTATTGCCAATGCCGAACAGGGACGGGGAGGTAATATTGATATCGATGCCCAGGCTGTATTTGGCATCGTCGAACGTCCGCTAGGGGATTTGACCAATGATATTAACGCCTCTTCTGAAGTTCTGGGTTTCGAGGGTGGGGTAAATATTGAGACAATTGATTTTAATCCACTTCAGGGACTGATCGAAATTGTAAGTAACATTATCGAACCTCAAGAACAAACCGCTGCTCAAGCCTGCGAGTCTAATCGAGAAGCAGCAGCACAGAATGGTTTAAATATTTCGGGTAAAGGCGGGGTTACTCCTGCACCAGATCTGCCTTTGAGTTCTCTCAATGCTTATATAGATAGTCAAAACACAAGCTCGACAACACCTGCTATTCCCGAAGCGATCGCAACTAGCCAGGGAAAAATACAGCCAGCTAGAGGAGTTGAGATAACTGATGCAGGAGTTAGATTGACTGCCCATCGGACAGGTAATTTTGCAAACAGAATTCCCGCAATTAAGTCTAATTGTCGCTAGTCTACCCGCGTTTGAATTAGTGGAGGTTAATCAGAATGATTACAATCTGCCTTAGGTTGAAGTCGGCTGCTTGAACTCGACGCTTAAGTCGGCTTTTTCTTCGGTATCTAGTACCGTGCCGTCTGGGTTTTCTAAGACAAATCCTGCATCGCGGATCATAGCTAGATCGTTACTCGCAGCTTGACCGACGGTAGTTAGATAATCGCCAACAAAAATTGAGTTAGCAGGATACAGTCCCATTACCTGTAGCGATCGCAGGTGTACTTCTCTACCCCCAGCAATTCTTATTTCCTGCTTGGGCAAAATAAAGCGAAATAGATTTAAGATTTTTAGACAGCGTCGGGGATTAAGCTGATTCACGTCTGAAAGAAGCGTCCCTTCAATGGG
>JBCBEA010000420.1:0-4387 GCA_038529195.1 Cyanobacteria bacterium J06600_6 | reverse complement strand
TTAGTCGGATCGGCGGAATTTCCCGTTAGAGTTTTTTTGCCTACCTGTAAGCCAATATGAGTTACTTCTCCCGTTATTTTTCCCGCAAACCCTCCGTATTCGCTTTCTATTTCTGCTTTTTGTCCGAGATTGATTTTGGTAACTTCTGTTTCGTATATTTCGGCGATCGCATACATCTCATCTGTTTGTCCGAGTTCGATAATGCCTTCTTCGGTATTGACTCTTTCGCCAACGTGGGTATTGATTCTCAAGATTCTGCCTGCAACGGGAACTCTTACTTGAGTATCTTCTAAGTCTGCCTGGCGCTGCTGCACTGCCGTCTCTGCTATTGCTAATTCTGCTTCGGCAATTTCAATATCTACGGGGCGTACTTCTTTTAATTGAGCTAAATTCCTTTGTTCCTGAATTATTTGCTTTTCTAGAGTACGAATGGTGCTGTTTAGCTCTGCTTGTTTTTGATTTAAGCTGGCGGTGGCTACATTAAATTGTTCTCTAGCTAGATCTGACTCCTCTTTGCTAATTGCTCCCTGTCTCTGCAAAGAATCTTTTCGCTCGAACGATAACTTACTCTGGGCTAATTCGGCTCTAACGCTGTTGAATGCAGCCTCTTTTGCCTTCGTTTCATAGCGTAATTGAGCCTTCAAACCATCTATGACAGCTTCTTGCGCGGCTATCTCTGATTTTTTGGCATCTCCAGACTTAATTTTTTTTAGTTTGGCTGCGTGTAGCACGACATTTTGCCTTGCTTCTGATAAGTCTCCTTTTTTCCGCTCAATACCTTGGAGCAGGGCAACTATTTGACCTGATTCTACCCAGTCTCCTTCCTCAACCAGAATCTTATTCACGCGACTGTCTTCAGCGTTAGCCACGGATAAAGCGATAACCTCACCCTTGGGCAATAATCTACCAAAAGCAACTACATTGGTAATCTCTACCGCAGGAACATCGGCGATAAATTCTACTTCTGATTCCGCCTGGAAAAAACCCTTGCAGGCATTACATAGCGTCAATGGTGCAATGATGGCGATGAAAACAGCTAAAGAATTAACTTTTTCTAGTTTGGGCTTTAGAGAAGCCATAGGATTATTTATATATTCGTTTTAATTAATTTACTTACTACCCTTGTTGTTCTTTTGGGGATTGGGGATTGGGGATTGGCGAATTGGGATTGGGGACAAACTTATTTCTGCCCTGACGCGGAGCGAAGCGAAGCTAATCTTTTAAGGCTGCCCTCTGCCTTCTGCCTTCTGCCTTCTTCCTTCATCCTATCTTTTCTCAGTTGTTAAAGATAGTTCCCAGGTACAATCTGACTTTAATTGTAATACTTGTTGATGATACTGTAATAAGCTGGAGCGATGACCGATACTAATAGCATTTATACGCAACTTTTGTAGCTTTTGATAGAGTAGTTTTTCGTTCGCATTATCTAAGGCGCTAGTAGCTTCGTCTAAAATGGCGTACTGGGGTTTTGCTAATAGTAAACGTGCAAAAGCAAGGCGTTGTTGTTCTCCTAAAGATAGTACTGTTGACCAGTCTTTGTTCAGATCGAGATCGAATCTTTGGGCGATATGAGATAAATTAACTTCTTGAAGAACTTGAAGCAAAACTTCATCTCTAATTTTATCTAATTTGGGATATAAAATTTGTTCTCGCAACGTTCCCTCGATCGCATAGGGATTCTGTGGTAGAAAGAATAGTTGACCTGGCTGGGGTTTGGCAATTAGACCCGTGCCTGAATTCCATAAACCAGCGATTGCTCTGAGTAATGAGCTTTTACCTACACCACTCGCACCAATAATTAATAGATTGGTATCAGGTTTAATTGCTAAAGATAAATCTTTGACTAAAGTATTGTTTCCATCTGGAGTTTGTAGGGTTAAGTGCTTAATATTTATCCGCGAGCTTTTTTTGAAATCAATAGTACGAGAAGGTTCGGAATCGAATCGCTTATCTGTTGATAAATACTGTTCCAACACCGCTACCCGATCTACTGCTGCTGCCAAACTACTTAGCTGTTCAAACTGGGTAATAATTAGAGCCAAAGCAGCTAAAACGCTTCTAAAAGCGGAACTTGCCTGAGCGATCGCCCCCACCTCTAATTCTCCCGATAAAATACCTGGAGCGATAAATAAAGCAGGAATAATTAAAGTTAAATACTGATAGCCATGTTGGAAGAAGCTTAGGTTTAATTGCCAGCGAATTAGATACTTAAAATTATCAACAGCCTGTCTAAATTTACCGCCAACAATATCTAATTCCATCTCCTGTCCGTCGTATAAAGCGATCGCCTCGCTATTTTCTTTGATTCTGACTAAGCCATAGCGAAAGTTTGCCTCTCGCTGGATTTGTTCGAGATTTATACCCACCAGCTTACGCCCAAACAGGATAACTGTTATCGCTGTTCCCAATACAGAATAAACAATTAAAAACAGCATTAAAGGCGAGGAAATAGACAAAAGAATTAAAGAAAAAACAATTACCTGTAATACTGAGTCGATTAGTAATACTAAAAATCGTAGAGACTCCTGAGTAAAGTTCCTCACGTCTTCAACAATACGGCGATCGGGATTATCGATCTGAGGCTGTAGACTAAGCTGATAGTATTTACGTTTGGCAAAATATTTATCTAATAAATAGCTGCTCATCCAATCTCGCCAGTACAGGCTTAACTTAAATTGAATATAGGTAGCTCCTGCAAATACGGGAATTGCGCTCGCGATCGCGGTTAAACAAAGAATTAGGCTAAATCTAAAACGCTGCCAATCTTGATCGGCTAAACCAGTTATTAACTCTCCACCCTGAAAAATTACAGCCCCTAATAATATAGCCTTGACTAAAACTAAAAATAGCAGGACAAAAAGTAGAGTAAATGCACCCCATTTTTCCTCACCAAGCCAATAAGATTTAAGGAGATTAATTAGTTTTTTCATGATTACGCATAGTGTGAATCAGAAATCATAGTAAATTGTTTTGAGCTGTAAGCTATAAGTTTTTAGAGGAAGAGAATAGATAATATATACATTCTTATATTTTGCAGTTTGGCGTTGGTGAATCAGGGTATGAGTTTATAACTTTAGTTGTCTAACAGATTGACTGAAAGCTAATGGCTACTAACAAAAATATTTTGTTAGTAATACTTTAAATTGCCAACACCTAAATAAAACTAAATTCACTAGCAGGAATAAGCTGCCAGGTGCGATCGTGTTTTAACTCTAAAACCTGTTGATGATAGGGTAAGAGATTCGGTCGATGACCGACGCTAACGTAAGTAATAGAAGTTAAGGCTAATTCTCGGTAAAGTAAGTCTTGGTTCTGACCATCTAAAGCACTTGTGGATTCATCTAAAACTGCATATTTAGGCTGATGTAGTAATAATCGGGCGAAGGCTAGTCTTTGCTGTTCTCCTCTCGATAATACTTGAGACCAGTCTGCTTCTCCCCCCAGTCCACCAAATTTATATAGTATCTCGCTCAAGTTAACTTTTTTGATTATTTCTACTAACTTATGATGACTAAACTGCTTTGATAAATAAGGATAGATTAACTGTTCTTCTAAAGTTCCTAAAATTAAATAGGGATGCTGGGGTAGAAATAAGATATCTGACCTTTGAGGCTTGTTAATTACGCCCGTCCCCGAATGCCATAATCCCGCGATCGCTCTAACCAGAGATGTCTTGCCTACTCCACTTTCTCCTACTATCAAAAGGTTTGTTTTGGGAATAACTTTAATCGATAAATCATCGATAAGCTGACTGCTTAAATCTGGAGTTGTTATACTTACCTTTTCTAAAGTTAACTCCTCTCCTGCTTGAAGATTAATTACATTACCGTTCCCTTCTGGCAAGTCGGGCAATGATTTTAGGCGATCGCTAAGACTGGCTATTCGTTCGATACCTGCTGTTAGCGCCGTTATTTTTTCAAACTGGAATATTATTAAACTTAATGAGAGCCAAATACGTTCAAAGGCAATCTGAGATTGCGTTACTGCTCCCACCTCAATTGTCCCTGCAAAAATACTCGGTGCTAATAAAATAGCAGGAATAATCATAGTTAAAAACTGAAAGCCATTCTGAAATAAATCTAAGCTAAACTGCCACTTTATTAGTCGATTAAAATTAGAGATTGCTGTTTTGAGCTTTTTAATTATCTGCGACTTTTCTAGTCTTTCACCACGATAGAAAGCGATACTTTCAATATTATCTCTGACTCTAATTAGACCAAACCTAAAATCTGCCTCTTTCTTATATTGCTCAAAATTAATTATGGTCAGTTTACGAGCAAACAGAAGAAACAGAATCCCCGTGCCAACAACACTATAGACTAATAAAAATAACACCATTGGTTTGTAAATCAGCTACTGGCATTTATAGGCATCATTTGGCTGATTT
>JBCBEA010000419.1:0-4389 GCA_038529195.1 Cyanobacteria bacterium J06600_6 | reverse complement strand
GCGACGGGAAAGTTCTGAGGCTAACTTGACTCGCTGGGCTTCTCCACCCGAAAGGGTTGGGGCTGGCTGACCCAGTTTGATATAGCCCAAGCCCACATCAACCAAGGTTTGTAGCTTATTTGCAGCACGGGGAATGTTCTGGAAGTTTTCTAATGCTTCTTCTACCGTCATATCTAGCACGTCGGCGATGGAATAGCCTTTATATTTAACCTGCAATGTTTCACGATTGTACCTTGCACCTTTGCAGACATCGCACTGGACATAAACATCGGGGAGAAAATTCATTTCAATGACGTTTACTCCCTGACCACTACAGGCTTCGCAGCGTCCACCCTTGACGTTAAAGGAGAATCTACCTGCTTTATAGCCTCTGGCTTTGGCTTCGATGGTTTCGGTAAAGATGGCGCGGATCGCGTCGAATACCCCTGTATAGGTAGCGGTATTAGAACGAGGAGTACGACCAATGGGAGACTGATCGATAGTAATTACTTTGTCGATCGCCTGCAAGCCTTCAACCTCTCCTAACTTTTTCGGGTAGGGAGTTTTCTTGGTTAAATGATGTTTTAGAGCGGGGTGGAGTAGTTCGTTGATTAGGGTTGATTTTCCTGAACCCGATACCCCAGTGATACAGACAAAATTGCCTAGAGGAATTTGGACATCAAGGTGCTGCAAATTGTTTAAGTGACAGTCTTTGAGCGTAATACCAAAAGCTTTGCCCTTGCGTCTAGCATCGGGAGTCGCGATCATTTTTTTGCCCGATAAATATGCCCCAGTTAAAGACGTTTTTGACTTGAGCAGATCTTTTAAACTGCCATTGACGACGACATCTCCACCATGAACTCCAGCTTTGGGACCAATATCAACAATGCAGTCAGCAGCGCGAATTGTATCTTCATCATGTTCGACAACAATTAAAGTGTTGCCCAAATCCCGCAGTCTGCGCAAAGTACCCAGCAGCTTATCGTTATCTCGCTGGTGTAGACCAATACTCGGCTCATCCAATACATAAAGTACTCCAGTTAAACCCGCACCGATCTGCGTTGCTAAACGAATTCTTTGTGCTTCCCCACCTGAAAGGGTCATAGCTGCCCGATCTAAGGTTAAATAGTCTAAGCCCACATCTAGTAAAAACTTGAGACGGGAACGGATTTCTTTTAAGGCTAATTCACCGATTAACGCCTGACGTCTAGTTAATTTGAGGTTGTTTATTCGCTCCAAACATTCTCGTATCGGTACACTCGATAAATCATCAATCCGATATTGACCCAAACTTACGGCTAAAGAGGCTGGCTTCAAGCGCTTACCCCCACAGGTATCGCAAGGCTCATCGATTAAATACTGCTCTAGCTTATTTTTAATTGAATCGGAACTAGTTTCTCGATAGTTGCGCTGCAACATTTTTAAAGCCCCAGAATAGTGGCGATGATAGCCTTTCTGCTGGCTGCCCCGACTATCAGACTGGAAGTAGACAGGTTCCTTGGCGCCATAGAGAATTACGTCCTGCTGTTCTTCGGTCAGATCTTGCCATTTAGTTTGCAGCTCAAAACCAAAAGCTTGACCTACCCCGTGCAGCAAAGATAGATAGTAAGAATTATCCTTGTCTGACCAGGGTGCGATCGCACTATACACTGGCTGCTTTGGATCGGGTACGACTAACTCAGCCGAAAAAGTACGGTGGCTACCCAAACCGTGACAGTCGGGACATGCGCCATAAGGAGAGTTAAACGAAAATAAACGGGGAGATAGTTCTTCTATTACCGCACCATGTTCGGGACAGGCAAAGTTCTCGGAAAAGGTAATACTATCTGGCTTGTCTTTAGCATCTTTCGCCGCTACAATCTCAATCTCGGCAATTCCGTCAGATAGTTTCAAACAGGTGCCTAAAGAGTCTGCTAAACGTTCTTGAATACCTGGCTTTTTAACCAGACGATCAATCACAACATCGATGTCATGCTTGTGATTTTTATTTAATTCAATATTGTCATCTAGCTGAAATACTTTGCCGTTTACTCGGACTCTCACAAATCCCTGGGAGGTCAGACTAGAAAGTAGCTGCTTGTGCGTACCTTTCTTACTTCGCACCACCGGCGCCAGGATCATAAACTTAGTCTTATCTGGCAATTCCATAATGCGATCGCACATTTCATCAATCGTCTGGGGGGAGATCGAGCGATCACACTTAGGACAATGGGGTTCCCCCGCACGACCAAATAATAGTCTGAGGTAGTCGTATATTTCTGTTACTGTTCCCACTGTAGAGCGTGGATTATGGGAAGTAGACTTTTGGTCGATCGAAATCGCAGGACTCAAACCTTCGATCGCATCTACATCAGGCTTATCTAGCTGCCCTAAAAACTGCCGAGCATAGGCACTCAGAGACTCGACATACCGTCTCTGTCCTTCAGCAAAAATCGTATCAAAAGCCAAAGAAGATTTTCCCGAACCCGAAACGCCAGTAAACACAATCAGCTTGTCGCGGGGTATCTCTAAATCAACATTTTTAAGATTGTGCTGTCTCGCACCTTTGATCCGAATTACATTCTCCTCAAGAGATTTTGGCTGTAATGGATTAACTTTACCGTTGGCTTTGATGCTGTTACGGGAAGAGGACATACAGTGCTTAACAATGCTTAAGAGTTCTTAATTATCTTAGCGTCATATTGTGAATTGATTGAATTGATCGACCTAAATAGTTTTTTAAAGCTGTTGAACCAGGTAATTGAGATAATTTCACCAGATTTTGATGGTGATTTGTTTAAGCCAATAGATAGAGTTTTAATTATGTGAAGTTTGTATACTAAATATGAAAATACAAGGTATCACAAGGATTTATTATCAATGGCAGTTGAATTTAAGCACATAATGCTCATGGTCAAAGACATGAAAGCCACCGTCGAGTTTTACAGCGAAGGATTAGGGCTAGAGGTGACTAAATCGAGTCCTGGGTGGTCTGAGTTAGATGCGGGTGGAACCACCATTGCTTTACATGCTGCCCCTGAAAATGGGCAGTCAGGAAGCTCGCCTATTCTTAGTTTCCATGTGGACGATATTCATAAAACGATCGCCGCTTTGGAAGAAAGAGGTGCCGTTATGGAAGGAAGATTGAGAGAACCTTCTTTTGGCAAGGTAGCAGCGATGCGTACTCCTGATGGCAGTATTCTCAGCCTACTTCAACCCGTTGCAGTAGAGGCGGTATCCCATTAGCTAACATGAGTTCGGGTTAACGGAATAATTTTGTTGGGGTTAGGTTAGTTCTAAGCCTGTGAAAGATCTATTCTGTTCTTTAAATTGCCGATTTAACCTGCAAAAAGCTGTTGTTAAATTGTTTGTATAGCCAGGATTTAAGCTGTTCCCGAACTCAGTTTACTTAGTCAAATTAACGAACTGATTCATGAATTTGCGATCAATGTAGTCTTTTAGCTTCCAGAAGAGGGAAGATCGCCAACCCCAAGCATCCCAAGAGGCGATCGCTTTTTTATCTCCCGTACCGATTAAAGCCAGATATTTATCCTGGGGCGTATATTCTATTAGCTGTTCTCCCGTTAAAATGTGTTGCCAATTTTGAAATAGGGGTAGTCCCTGACGCACTGCAAAAACTCCAGCTTTGGGACGCTGATAGTTATTCATTGTGGCAATATCTCCTGCAGCAAAGATATTGGGATGAGATAGCGATCGCAAAGTATTATCGACTAAAATAAAGCCTTGTGTATCGGTTTTTAACTGAGAGTTTTTAACCCAGCTAGGTGCAGCAGCTTGAGTCACCCAAAAAATGCGATCGCACTTAATTTTTAACCCTGACTGACACATCAGACAATCTGGAAAGACTTCTCTGACTTCCTGCTTCAAATGCAGCCTAATTCCTCGTTTCTGGAGAATTTTAGTTAACTTATTGCTTACCCAATCATTATGTCCCGATAGTAACTGTTGACCACGATGAATCAGGTGTATGACTAAAGTATTTTTCGGCTCTAATATTTTTTCTAAACATGTCTGCATGTTCAAAGCCAACTCCACTCCCCCCGCACCACCGCCGACAATTGCAATTTCTAAATCTTGTGGATAATCTGCTGCTGTTTGTTTTAACTGATACCAAGCATCGAGAAATAAGGGTACAGGCTTAGCAGGGATGGCGTATTCCTTTGCTCCAGCCACATCAATTGCTTGGGGGGTACTGCCGATATCTAAAGATAGATAATCATAATCAACCTGCTGAGATGGGGAAGTAATCCTTTTTTTTTCCGTATCGATCCCAATTGCGCGATCGCCAATAAATTTCGCCCCTGCAAACTGCGCCAGACTAACCAAATCAATATGAGTCTCAGCGTAGCTATAAAACCCCGCCACATGACCAGGAAGCATCCCCGAATAGGGCGTTTGTTCGACATCGCT
>JBCBEA010000418.1:0-4389 GCA_038529195.1 Cyanobacteria bacterium J06600_6 | reverse complement strand
CCGATGAAATAAACTTGTATCGCTTTACTTAATTATCTCTTGATTATCAAAAGTTATTCATCAATGTTTTATATCGATTAATAGTTTTTTTTGATAGACATCTAACCCTAATTTATGACTATGGAAATCTATCAATTAAAAGTATTTTTAGCAGTAGCTCATTGTCTGAACTTTACAGAAGCCGCGGAAAGCTTGAATCTCACCCAGCCTGCGGTCAGTGCCAAGATAAAATCTTTAGAATCAGATTTAAAAGTCTCTCTTTTTGACCGTTTAGGACGACAAATTCAACTAACAGCGGTTGGTCAATATTTAGTTGATGAGGCAAAAAAGCTAGTAGACCTGGAAGAGAATATTAGTAATAAAGTTGAAAAGTTTAAGCAAGCTAATTTTAATGAGATTACAATTGGATGCACTGTGGGAATTGCTCATAGTTGGCTGCCAAAAATTATTTATCAATATCGACAAAAGCACCCTGAAATCAAAACCAGGCTGGAAATATTTGATGATATAAAACTACTTGAAAAAGCAGTTGAACAAAACAATATAGATCTGGGATTTTTGGAACTAATCTCAAGTAATAATGCCGAAGTGGAGCGACGAAATGTTGCGTCAGCTAAATACGGTTTAATCGTCTCTTCTGATTCACAATTAGTAAAAAAAGATTGGCAGACTTTAAACAACATTAAGCAAAAACCTTTAATAGTATTAGGAGATCGCTTTGCTAGCCATCAAGTTTTTGTATCCCGACTAGCAGAACTCGACCTAAAGCTAACTGATTTTCCAGACATCGAAACGGTTGATACTATCAGCCTGATGCGAACCTATCTTACTGAGGGGAACTATATAGGCTTTGCCTCAGATTTAGAATTTCAAGCAGAGCTGGATTCTGGAATTTTGAACTTTGTCAGCCTACAGGAATTTGCCTTACCAGCAAATATCTATGTATCTTTAACTCCAAAAACGGCAGCAGCGAGCAGGAATAGCCGAGCAACTCCTGTTACTCAACTTTTAGCTCTATTTCCCGATCGCTCTGCCACGAAGTCGCCAACTTTATTGAAAGAGAATCTTCAGACGCAGGAAACAATTACGATCAATCTTGGGGTACAAAACGGCACAATTCCCAGTATTAGTGCAGGGCTAATTCCCCAACGGCTAAGATTGCTGGAGTATTTTCTACCGAGGACTGGACGCTATGCTCAGGTAAAATACGATATTCAGTGGCATAATTTTTCATCAGGAATGCCCATCGCTGAGAGATTGCGTTCTGAAAAGTTAGATATCGGCATTTTAGGAGATTATCCTCTATTGCAAAGCGCTATTCCTAACAAAGATAGTGGATCAGATAATCCTACCCAGCTGATTAGCTTTGTCTCGATCAATCCCAATGGAGATGGAAACGCTGTCATTGTACCTGAAACATCAACACTAGAAACTATTGAAGATTTAAAAGGAGAAACGATCGCCTTCCCGGCTGGTTCATCTGCTCACGGAATGCTGCTCAGAACTTTATCCAATCTCAATCTACTTTCTGAGGTACAGCTTCTCCCAATTAAAAATTCCCAACTCAACAAGTCATCTAAGTCCAAGACAGCTGCAGGATTTGCCTATTTTTCACCTTTTCATCAGCTAGCTAGCGATCGCGGTAACTTTAAATATTTATTCAGCGGAAACTTGAGCCAATTGCCAGGTTTTTATGGGGTGGTGGCATCTCAATCTTTTGCGAACAAATATCCTGAAATTATAGTCAGTTATCTCCAGGCTCTCATGGCTGCTCAAAACTGGCTAACAGTTAATCCTTCAGCATTTGACTTGGTTAGCAAATGGACTAAGGTAAAACCCCTAATTCTAGATAATATTCTCGGCTCTAGCTTTGTAGATCATAATTCCAGTTTGTTTACCAACGATTGGCAAATTCGTCCAGACTGGTTGTCAAGTCATATTACTCAACTTAAGACGGTTCCCAATTTACAAAATCTGCAAGAGATTAAGCTAGAGCACTGGATTCAGCCCGAATTCTTGCAAACTGCGCGACAAAATTAGATATGTTATGTCTAGCGTGAGTTGTGTATTAGACCTTAGCTTTTCGAGATATACGCTACTGGTTTAGTTAAAAAGCGATCGCTCCAGAATTAGAACGATCGCCCACTCAAACTATGATTTAATTACCAACTATAGCTGGGCGCCACATTCGGGACAAAACTTATTTGCCGTAGGGTTGGTTGTACCGCAGCTTTTACAGTTGACAAACTCCGCATCAGACTGCTGCTTTTTCTGTGGTAGACCTAGCATATGAGCGTTGCTCTTACCAGGAGCAATCATGGGATAACAATTCTCGTCTTTGGTAACGATTACATCCATCAAAACAGGTCCGTCATGTGCCAGCATTTCTGCTACTGCGCTAGCTAATTCCGAGCGATCGCGGACAATCATGCCTTTGACACCATAGGCTTCTGCCAGCTTGACGAAATCGGGTGCGCCCACTTCCATATTGGAGGAAGAATAACGTTCACCAAAGAAATTTTGCTGCCATTGACGCACCATACCCTGCCAACCGTTGTTAATAATTACGGTTTTGACGTTAATGTTAAACTGCGCCAAAGTTCCTAATTCCTGAGGATTCATTTGGAAACTAGCATCACCACTGATACAGATTGTTTCTTCATTCGGCACTGCTACCTTAACGCCCATCGCAGAAGGCAAACCGTAGCCCATCGTGCCTAGCCCGGCACTGGAAATCCAGCGTCGGGGTCCATTCTTGAGAAACTGGGCTGCCCACATTTGATGCTGACCCACATCAGTGGTGTAAAAAGCTTGGGGTGCCTGGTTATTTAGTTCGACAATCACCTCTTGGGGAGATAAACCCTGTTCGGGGTGAGGTGCTGTCAGAGGATAATCTTCGCGCCACTGATTAATTCGCTCTAGCCAAGCTCTAGTTAGGTTAGGATTAATATCTAAGCTAGATTCTTTCAAACGCTCTAACATCTGCTCTAGCACTCGGCGCACGTCTCCCACAATTGGCACGTCGGGAGTCCGATTTTTACCTACTTCTGCGGGGTCGATATCAATATGAATTACCTTAGCGCGACTGGCAAATTCATCTAGCTTACCCGTAACGCGATCGTCAAATCTAGCACCTACCGCAATCAGCAGATCGCATTCACTAACGGCAAAGTTAGCATAAGCAGTACCATGCATCCCTAACATCCCGACAGAGAGAGGGTTATGTTCGTCAAAAGACCCCAGTCCCATTAAAGTTGTAGTTACGGGCAGCTGAAATTTTTCGGCAAGTTCTTTAACTTGAGCGTGGGCATCTGCAGCCACCGCACCACCACCAACGTATAGCAGCGGTTTTTTCGCTTGAGAAATTAACTTAAGAGCAGCGCTAATCTGCTTCGGATTCCCTTTGACATTGGGCTTATATCCCCTTAACTTCACCTGTCCTGGCATAACGGGAAGATAGTCACATTCTTCGTAACCCACGTCTTTGGGAACATCAATCAGAACTGGACCAGGACGACCAGTGCTAGCAATGTGAAAGGCTTCGGCGACAATCCGCGCCATATCTTTCGCGTGACGTACCACATAAGAATTTTTAACAATGGGAGTGGTAATCCCAAAAATATCTGTCTCTTGAAAAGCATCTGTGCCAATCGCTGCTCGCGTCACCTGCCCAGTAATAGCCACCATGGGAATGGAATCTAGTTGAGCCGTAGCAATACCCGTTACTAAATTAGTTGCCCCTGGTCCTGAAGTAGCAAAACAGACTCCCACCTTGCCTGTCGCCCGCGCATAACCATCTGCTGCGTGAGATGCTGCCTGTTCGTGACGCACCAGAATATGCTCTATTTCACCTCTGGCTTCGGAGTGATACAGTTCGTCGTAAATTGGCAAGATTGCTCCACCAGGGTAGCCAAACACATGTTTGACACCATGAAGGCGAAGACTATCCATCAGGATATATGCACCCGAACGTTTCTGTGAGGTCTGGGTTGATTGTGAGCTTTTGGGAATGCTTGTAGATACCACGCTTGCTATCCGTCTAACTTGCTTGTTCTTTGTATTGTAAAATTTGCTGTTCGATTCGACATAAAAATCAGCATTAACTTTACGATTTAGCCTTCTAATATAGATCTATCTGTAGATTTTGTTGATCAAATAAAACTAAAATATACAAATATATATATTGATCTTATCTATTTGCTCAAACTAATTGTTTTATTATTTCTGCTCTAAGATTTTGCTCAGATAACAGCTTAAGGTGGTGCGAGTCTTACAGCCAGTTGACAGGGACTGCCAGCCTGAGATCTTATTTGGCGATCGCCATAAGTCTAAATGCCCTACCTCGGGGTCGGCATAAAATCCAGCTTCTCCCCCCAAAAGACGAGAACT
>JBCBEA010000417.1:0-4391 GCA_038529195.1 Cyanobacteria bacterium J06600_6 | reverse complement strand
AATAGCTTTATAAAGCCAGCTAGTTGCTTCCTGTTCGGGAGTTAAATCTTGACGCAATAAAATCTGATTTATAGTTTTTATTGCTTGAGAATATTTACCCAAGCGATATAAAGCGATCGCTTTTCCCTGTTGGGCAAATAAATCTTCTGGATCATTGACTAAAGATTGATTAAAAGCGGTTAAAGCCTGGTTATTGTTATCTAACTCTAGCCAGCTTTGTCCCTGTCGTTTGAAGGCTAATGCTAATATCGATTCGGAATTAGACTGCTGTGATTCTAGTAGAGAGATCGCTTTTTGGTTGAGTTTTAGCGCCTGATCATGTTGACCCTGCTCTTGCAAAATTTGACTCTGGTTGAGCTTAAAAGTTGCATTATTTGGCTCAGTAGCGATCGCCATTTGAAAAGCTTTGAAAGCAGCGTTTTGGTGACCTAAGTGGAACTGTGCCTCTCCCTGACAATTCCAGGCTAAGGCTACTTCTGGTTCGATATCGGTAGCTTTAGAGCAGGACTGTAATGCTGACTGGTACTGACCTAAGCCAAGATAAGCATACCCTCGATTAGCCCATAAAATTTCGGGTTGAGCAAAATCAGTTTTTAATATTTTGTCGTAAGTAGCGATCGCTGATATATACTGCCCTTGCTCTAACTGTTCTCTTGCCTGCTTTACTTGCTTGAGCTGTTGTGTTTGCCAATATCTACTAATTAAATTAAGTCCTATACTCCCAATTCCTACTATGCCCAGAAGAAAAAGGGACAAAGTCAATGTTCGATAAAATTTGGCGCTCACATCATCAGGATTAGTAACGGATCTGAATCTTATAAATTTGACGTTTTTGTTTAATGATTCTGCGAATCTTGTTTAACTTTACCAGACTAGCTTGCAGAGAGCGATTTTAACTCAAGTTTGGTCGTGCAGCTGAATTTTAAACTGATGCTTAAAAGGTACAATTGCGATAGCATTTATTTTTCATCCTTTATCATAATTTTATGACTGCTACTCCCATTAAAAGAGACACATCTGCCGTCTCTGTTCCCGATGAGCTAGGACGCTTTGGTCCTTATGGTGGTAAATATGTACCCGAAACTTTAATGCCAGCCCTCGCAGAGTTGGAAACTGCTTATAACAAGTATAAAAATGATCCTGAATTTACTCAGGAATTAGAGGGTTTACTAAAAGATTATGTTGGTCGGGCAAATCCACTCTACTTTGCCGAACGTTTGAGTCAACATTATGCTCGTCCTGATTTTCAACCAGAAATTTACCTCAAGCGGGAAGATTTAAACCATACGGGAGCGCACAAAATTAACAATGCCTTAGCTCAGGCGCTACTTGCAATTCGGATGGGTAAAAAGCGGATTATTGCCGAAACAGGAGCAGGACAACATGGTGTAGCAACTGCAACTGTTTGCGCTCGCTTTGGGCTAGAGTGCATCATCTACATGGGTGTAGAAGACATGGAAAGGCAGAAGCTAAATGTCTTTCGGATGCGTCTACTGGGAGCAACAGTTCAGCCTGTTTCTGCTGGTACGGGAACTTTAAAAGATGCTACCTCTGAGGCAATTCGGGATTGGGTGACCAACGTTGAAAGTACCCACTACATTCTGGGCTCAGTCGCAGGACCTCATCCCTATCCGATGATGGTGCGAGATTTCCATGCTGTGATTGGTCGGGAAACTCGCGAACAGTGTGTAGAGAAGTGGGGGGGATTGCCAGATATTATGATTGCCTGTGTCGGTGGTGGTTCTAATGCAATGGGCTTGTTTTACGAGTTTGTGCCCGAATCTACCGTGCGCCTAATTGGTGTAGAAGCAGCCGGAGAAAGTGTTGCTTCTGGTAAACATGCTGCGACTCTAACGGAAGGTCGCCCAGGAGTTCTACACGGAGCAATGAGCTATCTCTTGCAGGATACTCAAGGACAGATTATCGAAGCTCATTCTATTAGTGCGGGGCTTGATTACCCAGGGGTGGGACCAGAACACAGCTACATGAAAGACACCCAGCGCGCTGAGTACCATGCCGTCACCGATACGGAAGCGATCGCTGCTTTGCGTTTACTATCCGAATTGGAGGGTATTATTCCTGCTTTGGAAACCGCCCATGCTTTTGCTTATTTAGAACAGCTATGTCCCCAGCTATCGGGTAAACAGCGCATTGTCTTTAATTGCTCTGGACGGGGAGACAAAGATGTACAGACTGTTGCTAAATATCTTGGCGATTTACTTTAGACATTTCTTTTTTTATTTGTTTGACGGAGAATTAACTTCTCGATTGCGATCGCTGATACTCAGATTTGCCGATTTATTTTCGGCATGGTCAACTTTGGTTGTTTCTTCGGTCGTCACCAATAATACTTAGATACTACAATTGAGTTTAAAGTATTTAGGTTGATAAGCAGAATGTTGAAAGTCAAAGTTGTAATCAAAGCCTTGGTCGTCAAGCAGTTGCTTTTGACGGCGATCGTGGCTGCAGCAGTTGGAAACGGATCAATAACGAGTTCTACTGCTGTTCCTTTAAATTCAAACTCACAAATGTCATCAGCACAGGCAGATAGCGCCGAACTTGATTTAGTCGTGCAGCAAATTCACGAAAGTATTAATCAATACCGTGCCGAACATAATCTACCGCCTCTGGCTATGAATGCTCACGTGAGCAGGCAAGCAAAAATTCATAGTCAAGAAATGGCACAGGAGGTAGTAAAGTTTAGTCATCAAGGCTTTAAAGATAGAATCAAGGCTTTGGAGGGTCAAGTTATATATCTTCGCGCAGCCGAAAACTTAGCCTTTAATCAGGGTTATCAAGACCCAGCCCAAAAAGCTATATCAGGTTGGCTGAAAAGTGAGGGTCATCATAAAAATATGATTGGCGACTTTAATATTACGGGGATTGGAGTTGCTAAAAACACAGAAGGAGAATATTACTTCACCCAAATATTTATCAAGGAAAAATAAATTGGCAATATGGTTTTAGACAATGTTCAAGTTTTCGATTGTGACTTAGATAGTGCGGCGTTGGCTCGCTATATGGCTGCGGAAGCTGTGGCAATTGATACGGAAACGATGGGTCTAGTGTTAGGACGAGATCGCTTATGTCTGGTTCAGATATGTGATTCTCAAGGATTTATCTCTGCTATCCGCATTGCAAAAGGACAGACAGAAGCACCAAATCTAAAAAAACTACTTACCTCCTGGGATATTACCAAAGTCTTTCACTATGCTCGCTTTGATGTGGCGCAGTTCAACGTTACGTTTGGCATTGAAACCGCACCAATTTTTTGTACTAAAATTGCCAGTAAGCTAGCTCGTACTTATACTTCCAGCCATGGGCTAAAAAGTTTAGTTACCGAACTGATGAAAGTAGATTTAGACAAACGCTTTACTAGTTCGGACTGGGGTAACGCTGAGAATTTATCTGTTGAGCAGTATGACTATGCAGCTAACGATGTCCGATATCTGCTAAAGGTGAAAGACAAACTCTCTATGATGCTTAAGAGAGAAGGTAGAGATCAGCTAGCCCAGCAGTGCTTTCAAGTAATACCAGTATTTGTGGCTTTAGACATACTGCAATATCAAAACATCTTTGATCATCGTTAATTACTGCTAAATTTTTTATTTCTATTCATGAACTACAGCTACCAAATTTAAAATAGCTGTTCAATCTTTTGGTCGAATAAATGATCGGGGCTTTTCCCCTTTTCCCTTCTACCTAGATAGTTAATAGTGATTCTGCAACGCGCAGCTTCTTGAAACAATAGCTCATGGGGAAGGCTCCCAAGACCGCTTTGCTTCGCTAGTCATCTAGGGCAAAAAAATATCACTATTGGAGCTAATAACTTAGATCTTGCTTTACACTAGCCATTCCCCACCCACTCATAAAATTCAATCTCTTCAGGATCGCATTTATAGCAGGTTTGACATTCTTCGGCAGTATAAGATCTTTGAACTATTCCTTGTTGAACTAAGTCATCAAGCAGAGGGTTAAGAGTGTCGCGGTCGATTTGCAGATAAAGTTTCATCTCTGCCAGAGAAACACGACCAAAATCACAGACGAATTGTTTTAATTCTGTTAAATTCATGATCGCAGCTTCGTTTAAAATTATCTAGTGATTAATTCCAGTAAGATTCTAGATTCTGTATCACTTAACTGTAATCAAAGTTATCTTTTTATTGATATTGCTATATATATTTCAATCAAAGGTATAAGAAAAGCAATCTAGGGCGATCGCCCTCTAAAATAAGAGGGTGTTTGAGAAGTTATTTATCATACAGGTTAGTTCTTAATTTTGCCCCTCTCGCCTCCGAACTCGCGCTTTCCTTTGCGCCTGTCGGCGACGCAGGGTCCCTCGTCAACATTGGGGTGAATTTAACTCAAAGTCCCCCACCCCCTTCAACTTC